>JAKSDB010000443.1 GCA_022360415.1 Chlorobiales bacterium | reverse complement strand
TCCCGGTTTCGGGTTCGGCAAAAGTGTGGCGGAAAATTATGAGCTGCTCCGAAGGCTCGGCGACCTCCATGTACTGCAACGCCCGCTGCTCGCTGGTCTTTCCAGAAAATCCTTTCTCGGCAAGGCTCTGCAGAAGAACCCCGACGAACCGTTACCGCCGCCAGGGAAACGCCTGACAGCGACCATTGCAGCCAACACTATCGCTCTGAACAACGGCGCGAACATTCTACGGGTGCATGACGTCAGGGAAGCGGTTGAGGTTCTGGCAGTTGCTTCATCTGTAACCGGGAAGAAAACCGAACCTCCGGGACTCTCCTGAAAATTCACTGCAATCGTTTATTTTTCTTAAATTTGTTCACACATGAAGGCTGAACAACGCTTTGGGCTGATATCTTCGCACAGCTGGGAACAATCGGTTAAAGCGAGCGTTCCTGTCATTACGGTCAACTCCACACGAGCAGATGCATCTTTCTAAAATTGAGCTTTTTGGCTTTAAAAGCTTTGCGCACAAGGTCAGGATCACTTTTGACAAAGGCCTCACTGCTATAGTTGGCCCTAACGGATGCGGCAAAACCAATGTAGTTGACGCTATCCGCTGGGTTCTTGGTGAACAGAAATCCTCCCTGCTCCGCTCGACGAAAATGGAGAATATCATTTTCAACGGATCGAGGAAATTCAAGCCTCTGAGCATGTCCGAGGTCTCCATCACCATTGAAAACACGCGTAATATCCTGCCGACCGAATACACCGAGATTACCGTTACCAGAAGGCTGTACCGCAACGGTGAAAGCGATTACCTCCTCAACCAGGTCCCTTGCAGGCTGAAAGACATCGTCGACCTTTTTGCGGATACCGGTATGGGAAGCGATGCCTATTCGGTTATCGAGCTGAAAATGATCGAGGAAATCATCAATAACAAAAGCGACGAGCGGCTGCGGCTTTTCGAGGAAGCGGCCGGGATCACGCGTTACAAGCAGCGCCGCCGACAGACATTCAAACAACTCGAGAACACCACGCGCGACCTTGAAAGAGTGGACGATATCCTTGTGGAGGTCTCCAAAAAGGTCAGAAATCTGAAATCACAGGTCAGAAAAGCAGAGCAATACCACGAGCTGAGTGCTTCCCTCCGGGATCTTGACCTGATGCTGAGTAAACTCACTTACGATGAGCATCTCGACAAACTGCATCCCCTCGAAACGGACATCACCGCGCAGGAAAGCGTCATTCAGGAGTTGACGACAAAGATATCCATCCATGACAGCCAGTTGCAGGAATCGGAGCTGGAACAGCTTGAGCAGGAAAACCTGCTTTCAGAGGCACAGACAAGGTTGAACGAAACGCGCAAGAACATCCACACACTTGAGAAAAACATCCTGCAAATGCAGGAACAGGAGAAAAACCTTCGGAACAACACCGTTCGCATCACAGAATCCATAGCAGGAAAAGAACGTCAGGCCCTTGAGCTCGAAGAATACGAACAAAAGCTTTCCGGTGAGATTGAGCCTTTCGAACAGAACTGTGTCGCGAAGGAAAACGAGCTGAATTCCCTGAAAAAAGAGCAGGAAAACCTGCAAACGACCCTTGCCCTTTCAAGACAGGAGGTCGAAAAGATTCAGGAGAGCATATCGGAGCATCAAAAAGCGGGATCACTTCTCCATGTTGCGCAACAAAAGCTGGAAACAGGCGCCGAGCACCTGAAAACCACGATAAGCCGCCTCAGCAGTCACAAGGGAGAGCTTCAAAGAACCATTGACGGCACCCTGCCGGCAAGAAAAAAGCACGCAGAACTGATCGAAACGCAAAAAGCGATCATAGCAGCGGAGAAACGGGACATCCACTCATTAAAGCAGTTAGAGGGCCACCTGAAAAAGCAGCTTGAAGCAAAAAAAGAGCTTCTGCTGGAAATGCGCTCCCGGCTCGATCATCTGGGAAACAGGCTGCTTCTTGCAAACTCTGTTCTCGATAATTACGAAGGACTGCCCGAAGGAATAGCCTGGCTTGAAAAAGATGGAAAAAAAACCGGCATCGGATGCCTGTCGGATCTCATAGAACTCGATGATGTATATCGTAAAGCGGTCCATGCCCTTTTGGGTGATTCCCTGAGTTATTACGTCTGTTCATCGCTCCAGGAAGCCAAAGCCGGTATCGGTTCCCTGTCCCGTGCGGGAAAAGGAAAGGTCTCTTTTCTTGTCCTTGAACTGTTCAAAGGATCCGGGTCTGCCGATTATCCGGAGATAAAAGGCGCAAGAAAGATCAGGGAAATTCTCAAAGTTCCGCATGAACTGGACGAAGCTGTTTCACTGCTCACCCGGTACTGCTATATCGCAAGCGACCTTGATGTCGCGGAAAAACTTGCCCTCGAAAACCCCGGCTCTACCTTCGTCACTCCTGACGGAGAGAAGATCGGCGGAAACGGCATTCTTTTCGGAGGGAGCAGTGTCGAAAATGAAGGTCTGCGCCTCGGGAAAAAAGCCGAAAGAGACCGTCTGAGAGAGGAAAAGCATATTCTGGAGGAAGAAATCCGTTCGGAGAAAGCCGAGCTCGACTCCCTCAGAGGAAAACTCCTTGAAATACAGCTCGATGCCAAGGAACAACACCTTGTTTCTCTTGAAACAGAGCTCGGCAACCAGGAAAAGAACCTTGTCCGCGTGGACATGGAGCACAATGCCCAAATGCAGGATATTGAGCGGACGGAAAAAGAAGCCGCTGAAGCAGGGGAACAACTGCGGAAAATCACCGCCGGGCTCGAGGAAGTTCAGCCGCAAATAGCCAGCCATAAAGAACAGCACCACAGGCTCCTCGATACGCTTGAAAAAGCACGGCTGCAGCTTGGAAAAAACGAAGAAACAGCTCACCGTCAGAATCAGGAAGTCCAGCTCGTAAGCAACCGCTATAAAGACAGCCTGCTGGAACTTGAAAAGCTCAGACTTCGTATTCAGTCCTGCGTGGAGAGCAGGAAGGCGCTGCTTCAGGAAAAAGGTGCACTGCAAGCTGAAATTGAGAATGCTGAAAAATCTCTTGCTGCTACGACAGCCGCGATCGCCAAACACCGGGATGAACTGGAATCACTGATGATTTCGTCAGGAGCCGATCAGCAGAAACTCACTGAAATGGAAACGGGTTACAGCGAGTGTAAAATGAAAAACCAGGAAAGCAGAAATATCCTGAGAGACCTTCGCAGAAAGCATGAAGTAGAACTGCAGGTTCACGGAGAACTGCAACGAAGAGCTTCCGAGCTGGAAAAATCCATTGACACTATCATCACCTCCGTTGAAACACGGTACAACTGTCGCATAGAAGAGATAGAAAGCGCGGCACCTGAAAATTTCGACCGTGAAAGCGCCAGGGAACGTCTTGAAAACATGCGGGACAAGGCCGAACGGTTCGGAGCAGTCAATGAGCTTGCCCTGGAAGAATATGAAACAGAGAAAGAACGGCTTGACTTCCTGACCACGCAGAAAGACGACCTGCAAGCCGCGGAAGCGCAGCTGAGAGCAACAATCGAAGAAATCAATAAAACCGCCCTGGAAAAATTCGAAGATACTTTTACTGCCGTGAGGAGCAACTTCATCAGCATCTTCAGAGAGCTTTTCGAGGAAACAGACGAGGCTGACCTGCTTCTCAGCAAGGAGGACGATCCGCTTGAAGCATATATCGGGATCGTTGCAAGGCCCCGTGGCAAAAAACCCTTAACGATCGAGCAATTGAGCGGTGGTGAGAAGGCACTGACAGCGCTGGCCCTGCTTTTTGCCATTTACCTGGTTAAACCAAGCCCTTTCTGTATTCTTGATGAGGTGGATGCGCCGCTTGACGACGCAAATATCGACAGGTTCATCAAACTTCTCAAAAAATTTGAGAATAACACTCAATTTATTATTGTTACGCACAACAAGAAAACAATGGCCTCATCACAGGCCCTTTACGGGGTAACCATGGAAGAAGAAGGAATCTCCAAGCTGATCCCCGTTAAACTTGCGAAAACACAATCAGAAGAACATTCTTCTGCCGATGCTAAAGAAACTGGTGCTGTTTGATATAGATGGAACGCTGCTGCTCACCAACAGCAGTAATCGCCGTATACTGATTGATGCCCTGATAGCTGTCTACGGCACTGAAGGCAGTGCGCGCGATCATAATTTTGCAGGAAAAATGGACAGCGTTATCATTTACGAAGTCCTCAAGAATGCGGGGCTGAACGACGAACATATTGCGGAAAATTTCACGGCTGTCAAAAACACCTATATTGAACTGCTGAAACAGCGGCTCCTTCCGGAAGATGTCGAGCTCATGAAAGGCGTTCCGGAGCTGCTGACAGCGCTCTCCAGCAGAGAAGACATTGCTCTGGGACTGCTGACAGGAAACTTCGAGGGTTCCGGCCGCCATAAACTTGAATTGCCGTCGCTTAACCATTATTTTCCCTTCGGTGCGTTCGCCGACGATGCCTGTCACAGGAACGACCTCCCTGCCATAGCTGTTGAGCGTGCTTACAACCTGACGGGAAAAAAATTCGAGGGTGAAGAAGTGGTCATTATCGGCGACACAGAGCATGACATCAGATGTGCAAGAACCATCCAGGCAAAATGTATCGCGGTTGCCACCGGAACATATTCAGCCGAAAGGCTCAGGGCGCATTCTCCGGCTGCACTCTATGACAACCTTGGCGACACTGAAAAGGTTGTCAGCCATATTGTAACTATTTAATCCATTGAACCTCTCTTATGAAAACCTACCGCCGAAGAATACGCGAAAAGGTCATACAGGCATTGCATACGCTTGAGTTGAGAGAGACCGACCTGGCAACAGCCACAAACTGGCTGATCACACCGGAAATCGCCCGGGATTCCAACGCCACCGCATTTTTCAGGGAATTGCTGCAATGTATCGTTGACAATAAAAAAGAAATCGACGGCTACATAGCAAAACATACCTTCAACTGGGACATGAACAGGATCGCTATTATCGACAAAAACATCCTGCGCATGGCCCTGGCCGAGCTGCTCCACTTTGAAGATATCCCCCCCAAGGTTTCCATCAACGAAGCAATCGAGATCGCAAAAAAATTCAACAGTACAGACAAGAGCAGTAAATTTGTCAACGGCATTCTTGACGCTATTTTTAACGATCTTAAAAGCTCCGGCAAAATCAAAAAATGCGGTCGTGGACTTATCGACAACTCCAAAACCGTCAGAGTGAAGGCCGGAGAACAAACAGGTACCGAACAGTAAACGGCGATCTATTTTCCATGACCGGTTATCCAACCGAAAACAGAAGAATGATAGCCGTTGGAGACATTCACGGCTGCCTTTTTACGCTTCAACACCTCATGGAGAAGCTTGAACTGCAGAATTCCGACCAGTTGATTTTCCTTGGTGACTACATTGACAGGGGGAAAGACTCAAAAGCTGTCGTCGACTATCTTCTGAAGCTGCGGGAGAAGTACGACTGTTACTTTCTGATAGGAAACCACGAGCGCATGTTCCTCGATTTTCTTGAGACCGGTGAACCATGGCTCTGGCTGCAAAATGGCGGTACGGCCATGCTGGATTCCTATGGCAGCAGGGATGGAAAAGACCTTCCGGAGGAACATATACGCTTCATACAATCCTGCAGATATTACATTGAAACCTTACATTTTTTTTTTACTCATGGCGGGATCGATCCAACGATGACAATAGAAGAAAATCTCCGGTATATGAAACCCGAAGATTACTGCTGGATGAGAACCCATCTGCGTCCGGATTACCTGGCAAACAATCGCTACAACTGGGAAAAGACACTTGTATGCGGCCATACTCCGGTCTCAAAACCCGTCATGCTCGAGAAGCTCATTGCCATAGACACCGGATGTGTCTATAGTGACGACCCTTCGCTCGGTCTGCTGAGTGCGGTTATACTGCCGGAACGGCGGATTGTACAGGCAAAAAACATCGACTGATATGAGCGGTTCAAATGCAAGGCGAACGGAGCCGGAGAAACCGGAGTGTACACTGAGTACATGAGAATTTCGATCCCGACAGGTCGGGATCGACGACACAATTGAATCGCGGAAGAAATAAAGAGAGATACCCGTGACGGTTCAGGAACAAATAGCGCATATCAACCGGCTCCTTGGGGACAAGTATCCGTTCCCGAAAAGCGAGCTGCACTATTCGACTCCGTTTCAGTTGCTGGTCGCCACCATGCTGGCAGCTCAGGCTACGGACAAAAAGGTAAACGTCATAACGACCGATCTTTTTTCAACCGCCCCTGACGCTGAAAGCATGAGCCGTATGGCACTCGAAGAGATCAAACAGATAATTCGGTCGATCAATTATTACAATACCAAAGCAAAAAATATCCTTGCCGCAAGCAGGATGCTCGTCGAGTCATGCAACGGTGAAGTGCCCGGAACAAGGGAAGAGCTTGAAAGCCTTCCGGGCGTGGGAAGAAAAACCGCCAACATCGTGCTGAGCAACGCATTCGGCCAACCGGTCATGGCGGTCGACACCCATGTTCACAGAGTTTCCAACAGGATCGGGCTCGTAAAAACCAAAAAGCCTCGCGATACCGAGGATGCCCTGGTTGCTGTTATTCCAAAAGAGCTGGTTATCAACTTCCACCATTATCTTGTACTGCACGGACGTTATGTGTGCAAGGCAAGAAAGCCACTCTGTTCAGAGTGCCCGATCATTGAAGCCTGTAATTATACGAAAAAAACAGCCTGAAGGGCACCTCTATTAATTTGCTGCGCACCATGATTACTTCGTTGATCGGTGCTCAAAATCCTCATGTACCCTGGTACATTCCGGTTTCTCCGGCTCCGTTCGCCTCGTACTCATGCCGCTCGCGACAATTTATAGAGGTGCCCTAAAGTCAAACAAGTTCAATTTTCCTGTCAACCGCATACATCCACTCGCCTTCGGGCCTGTTGCGATGGCCTGTCCAGAGCTCGAGCGTTACTCCTTTTGAAGAATCCACCTGTGAAGTGAAAATCTCAATCTGGTAAAAAAGCTCATCAAATAGTTCCTTCCATGCGGTATCGGCGTCATTAAACGTTTCCGCAGGAACAAGAGATTCCTTTTCAGCCTGAAAGTAATCGGTAATGGCAAGAAAGCTGTCGGGCATCAGAAACCCGCCCCGGTAGGTGCCTCTTGGACGTTTGACACCGGGTACTTCCACCCATAGCTCGAGCAGTGAGTCGGGTGTCAATTGCTGATCCTCGGCCAGGTGGACAAGGATATGACGAACAGCCTCGCTGATAAGTTCCTTGTTCGGATCTGAAAGCTCCTGCAGCTTAAAATCAGGTGTATGGTCTCGCATAGCGTGGATGAATTTAAAGTATTTTCAATCAATGGGTTATGTAAAAATATACAGCTATTCCCATTCAGCATCAACTACTTAGCTATCAAGTCGGCCTTTCACACGACTTCCTCACAAAGCACAGCCCTCTTCAACCCCCTCACGGAGTTGCAGACAAAAAACAGGTCGGCACGTTCAATATCCTCAATAGTAAGCACCGACTCATGCACATTGTATCTGGTTTCGAGAAAATATTGCCGGTATATGCCATTCAGGAGACCGGAGGCAAGTTGCGGTGTATAATACCACCCGTTTTTGAAAATAATGATATTGCTGATCGCT
>JAKSDB010000037.1 GCA_022360415.1 Chlorobiales bacterium | reverse complement strand
TATTTGTTCTGATATCTCAAACGCTTTTTATGACGGTTCTTACGACGCATTTTCTTGCGTTTGTGGACCGCCATCTTATGACGTTTTCTTTTTTTTCCGCAAGGCATATACCAATAGCTTTACTCTTGTTTTAAAGGCCAACAATATACGGGCTCCTCATGTAAATTGCAAACCTCCCTTCTCAAAATCGGAGAGAGAAACCCACGGGGACATGGAAAAATTTACAATATTATGCCGTTAGATGAAAATCTTCCCCGGCGGCGCCATGCTGCTGAACGGTCGAGCCTGTTTTCAACGTCGGCTTCCGGAACATCACTGTCGAAAACCGGTATCCTCATCTGCTCTCAATGACTGGAGCAGAATACCAGTTCAACAGAATAATATGGAGCCTCTCCTTTTCGATAGCGGCCCCGATTTCCGCATAGATGTCTTTGAGCTTTACAAAAAATCAGGCGTTCATATACTTGAAGAACTCCTTGTTATCCTTCGTTTCAACAATCTTTTCCCGCATGAACTCCATACATTCAATCGGATTCTTGTCAGCAAGGTATTTTCGCAAGAGCCAGGTTCTTGACAACTCCTCCTGGGAGAAAAGCAGTTCCTCTTTCCTGGTGCCTGAACGCAGGATATCTATTGCAGGAAAAATACGCCGTTCGGACAGGCGCCTGTCAAGCACAAGCTCCATATTACCTGTGCCCTTGAACTCCTCGAAGATAACGTCATCCATTCTCGATCCTGTATCGACAAGCGCGGTTGCAATGATGGTAAGGCTGCCGCCCTCTTCGATGTTTCTCGCCGCTCCGAAAAACCTTTTCGGTTTGGTCAGGGCGTTTGCATCGATACCACCGGAAAGGATCTTGCCCGAATGTGGTATAATCGTATTATGTGCCCTCGCGAGACGGGTTATCGAGTCAAGCAGAATAACAACATCTGTACCCACCTCGACAAGACGCTTTGCTTTTTCAAGTACCATATCCGCAACCTGTACATGGCGCTCGGGATCCTCATCGAACGTCGAACTTACGACCTCGGCAGGAACACTCCTTTCCATATCGGTAACTTCTTCTGGACGCTCGTCAATGAGCAGAACGATAAGATATACCTCCGGATGATTTTTAATAATCGCGTTTGCAACCGTCTGCAGAAGCATTGTCTTACCTGTTTTCGGTTGTGCAACGATCAACCCCCTCTGCCCTTTTCCGATAGGGGTAAAAATATCCATAATCCTTCCGCAATACTCGTTCTGAGTGGTTTCAAGCATCAGCCGGTCGTGCGGGAACAACGGCGTAAGGTTATCGAAAAACGGCCGCTCTCTTGTAATCTCGGGGTCTTTCCCATCAATCGTATTGATTTTCAAAAGCGCGAAGAACCTTTCGCCCTCTTTTGGTGCGCGAACCTGACCGGACACCGTATCACCGGTCCTCATGTTGAAACGCTTGATCTGGGAGGGGGAAACATAAATATCGTCAGGAGAAGAGAGATAGTTGTAATTGGCCGACCGGAGAAAGCCGTATCCTTCCGGAATGACCTGGAGCACCCCGGTATTGACCATGACCTGGCCATTTTCCGCGCCACCTCCCTTCTGCGACTGTGCTTCGATAATTTTGTAAATCAGCTCTTCTTTTCGCAAGCCTGCTGTAACAACACCTATCTCCTTGGCTAAAGCATTCAACTCATGGACCTTCTTTTTCTGGAGCATGTTG
>JAKSDB010000167.1 GCA_022360415.1 Chlorobiales bacterium | reverse complement strand
TGGTTGCTTCTTCGTAGGATGTCGATCCGGGGGGTAAATCACCACGCAGGGCCAGTACATTGGTAATTCCATGTTTGCTGTAATCGTCGAGAATATGCGCTATCTCTTCTTTGCCTGAGCAGATACAGGTCAGGTGAGAAACGACGGTAAGGCCGGTTTCACGCTGGATTTTCGTGACCAGATCATGCGTGCGGCTTCGGGTCGATCCTCCAGCGCCATAGGTGACACTCACATACGAGGGATTGAAGGGGATAAGTTCCGAAATCGTATGAAACAGTTTTTCCCAGTCGGCTGTTTTTTTGGGGGGGAAAAACTCAAAACTGAATACCGGCTTTGTTGCCGATTCAAGGATCTCTTTTACTAACATGCAGCAAGCGGTTTTGCCTCGATTATAAAAAGACCATAATATAATAAACTAACCCAGTTTCCCGAATCATACCTAACCGTCAAGTCAGGCTATGATGAAGACAAGTTTTTCATCCCCTTATCCTGCAGTACGTTTGCTTTTTTTCGTTTGTGCGGGAATCATTACCGGGGTCTATCTGCCTCTTTCTGTTGCTGTCTGGATCGCGGCAGCCCTGGTCTGCTTGGTACTGCTCTATGTGGTAATGATTCCGGCGCCGAAGAAGCCGATACCCGGACGCAGCCTCTCGTTGCCTGCTGTGCTGGCCTACAGTTTTTTTGTCGTCAGCAGTTTTGGCGCATACTCGAACTATGCATACCGGTACGTTGCATCGGATACCGTGCTGAAGCAACTTGACAAGGAGGCGCTGCTCTACGGTAAGGTTATATCCAGACCGCGTTTCTCTGCAAAGGGAGTTCAATGGATTCTCGATGTTCGTGAGGTTTTCGCCGCCGGTAAAACCAGTCATGCCTCGGGAAAAGTCAAGGTTTTTTTGCGGCTTGATGCCGGCCAGCAGCCTGATGTCGAGACCGGGGACATGATCAGGATCAAAGGCCGTCCGAAGCGCATACCCGGCGCGGCAAATCCGGGAGATTTCGATGCACGCGAATACTACCGGAAACAAGGAATCCATGCCGAGTTGTACTGTCCCGGTCGATGGATGATGCGGAATTACGGAATTGAAAGGAGTGACTTTTTTGAAAAGTTACTGGTTCGACCTGTAAGACGATACCTTTCCCGAAGCATCGACGCGCTTGTTCCGCAGGGACACGAGCGCCAGTTTCTGAAAGGAATATTTCTCGGAGAAAGGGAGCAGCTCGACCGGCACATCTACCGGCAGTTTCAGGCAGCCGGAACCGCCCATGTGCTTGCTATCTCCGGTTTGCATGTCGGGCTGATCGTTGTGGCAATTCTTGTTCTGCTGCAAAGGCTGAGAAGGAGCATTGCAGGAAGATGGGGTGTTTTTCTGCTTATTACGTTCGTGTTACTGGTTTACTGTTCGGTAACCGGAAACGCACCGTCAGTCAGAAGAGCGTCGATCATGGCGGTTGTCCTGATCGGAGGTTCAGTAAC
>JAKSDB010000266.1 GCA_022360415.1 Chlorobiales bacterium | reverse complement strand
TCGGGCTCATCATCTCACTCCATCTTTTCTTCATGCTCGAACCGCCCGAGGGATACAGTTTCGAGGAGCGCCTTGGGCTAACCACCTCATTGAGTGACGTCGATTACCCGACGAATGTCGTGAACGTTCGGAGCCAGTTCCCACCGAGGATTCCGGCGACCTCATCGTCCGTGTAGCCGCGCTCGAACAGGCGGTGGGTCAGGTTGGGGAGCTCGCGAATGCCGCCGCTGCCGGTCGGATAGCGCTGGGTCACGAAGTCGTCGACCGTGCCGAAAATATCCGGGCGCAGGGTGCGCCAGCGGATCGATTCCGGTAGCACGACCTTCGATTCCTTGTAGGCCTCGGTAAAGTCGAGGCCGATGCCGATGTTCTCCGCACCGATCAGTGCCTTGTCGTGGTCGATATGGTCGATCAGATCGTCGAGGGTGGGGTCCTTCGGGCTGACGGAAAGCGGCAGGCAGCAAGCGCCCATCATTCCGCCCTTTGCGACGATCGCCTGCGCCGTTTCGTCCTTCGTGTTGCGGTCGTTCGGCACATGGTCCCAGGCGTTGGAGTGGGTGCAGACCGGGGCCCGGGCGAGTGGCACGGCTTCGGCGCGCGAGCGATGGCCGGTGTGCGAGAGGTCGAGGATCATCGGCGTTTCGTTCACGGCCTGTATGAGTTCCTCGCCGAGGAAGCTCACGCCGGCGTCCCGCGTCTCGCCGCAGCCATCGGCAAAGAGGGTCGCGCCGGTGTAAGCGAGGCCGAAGAAGCGAAAGCCGAGGCGCGCGAGTATCCCGACGCGCGCGAGATCCTTGCCGATCATGCTCGAGCCCTGCGTGCCCGGAATGACCGCGAGCTTGCCGGCATCGTTGGCTTGTGCGATCTCGGCGCTGTTGGTTGCCAACGCCAAAACATCGCTTTTCTCGATCTTGCCGAACCCTTCCTCGACCGCACGCATGGTCTGGTCCCAGCTGCTTTCGAAGGCGAAGGTGACGTTGCAGATGTTGACGCCGGCCTCGAGGCAGCGTGTCGCGTAGGGCTCGTCGAGCACGTAGAAGAGTCCGAGACAATCGAACACCGTATTCGATTGCGTGAAGGCGATGGCGCGCGCGTCAGCGAAAATCGTCTCAGC
>JAKSDB010000155.1 GCA_022360415.1 Chlorobiales bacterium | reverse complement strand
TCGGGCTCGAAAAACCGCAGTTTCTGATGATCTTTATCATGGAAGGCGGGATGATAGGACTTGCGGGCACAGCGGCCGGAACGGCAATCGCCTGGGCAATCTGCTTCGTTCAGGAAAAATTCGGTATCGTTGAGCTACCGTCGAAAAGCGCTTTTATCATAGATGCCTATCCTGTCAGCATGCAGGCTTCCGATTTCCTGATCGTGGCGGTAACAACCGTAGCGGTATCACTGCTTGTCAGTCTTTACCCGGCGTTCAAGGCAGCAGCTATTGCCAGCAGCAAAAGCCTTTCGGACAAGGCCGACTGATGTGCTTCCGAGTGTTGAGACAGGCCTGCGAAAAATCAGGGGTTTCGCAGGCCCGGTACATCGAACCGAATAGTCAACCGAGAAGAATGTTTTTTGCCAGATCATTCTGGGCATCGGTCAAGTAAGGAATTCCGGTCACCTCTGCTGTTTCAAGGTTTGCTGCCATCAAATCTTCACGACCGACCGAGGCGATCGAGAATTTTCTGGCGCCCGCCATAAATTGCTGTAATCCGCAGGAAAGCTTGTCGACATAACCGTAAAGTGCAATAGCCCCGAAAGGAATGGCATTCATCTCTTTGCTCCCGACTTTTTCTTTTACGGCTTCCCATCCGGCAAAGATTTCTTCAGGCCTGGTACCGTTTTCTTTGACTGTTGAGGGAAGTTCGTCCCAATGACCGAAGATTTCCGCCTTTTTCTCGGGTTTGAACACCCCCTCGATATTACTTCCAAGAAAGCCGGGGATCATCGGGGCTCTTCCCATACAAACAAGTTTCGCATAGGGAGAGCAGAGAGCAATGGCTTTGAAAATATGATCTTCGCGGGCGAAACCACCAGCAAGGGAAAGGTGAGGTACGGCTTCTCCGTTTGCATCAAGCATATGACAGTATTCCCACGTTTTTGCATGTAATTGCAGTGATGGGACACCCCATTGTTCCATCATGTTCCATGGGCTCATGCCTGTGCCTCCTCCCGCTCCGTCTATGGTGAGCAGATCGAGGTTGTTTTCCGATGCACATTTGATCGCCAGGGCAAGCGCCTCCATGCCGTATGCTCCGGTTTTGAGAGTGATACGTCTAAACCCCAGCTCCCTTAGTTCTTTCACGTTTTTGGCAAAAGTCTCACGCAGTTCGCCGGAAGTATTTATACCGGTTGCGCCCAGACGGCTGTGACGAGCAAAGGAGGTCAAAGACTTGTTCTCGTATGAGGCTACAGAGAGCGGGTTGAACGGGTCGGGGTCGACAACATAACCGCGTTCATTGAGAAACCTCGCATATTCCAGGTCGTCGACCTGTATTTCACCGCCTATGTTTTTGGCTCCCTGTCCCCATTTCAGCTCAATGATCACGTCATCGCAATATTTTTCGGCAAGATAACGGGCGACACCGTTTCGGCTGTCCTCGACGTTCATTTGTATAATCACACCGCCGTAACCGTCATAGTAACGCCGGAATATTTCTATTCTGCGTTCCAGCTCCGGAGCCGAGTGGATAATGCCGTTTTCAAACGCCGAATTTTTGTCAACACCGACAACGTTTTCGCCGATAACAATCGGAAAACCGCAAATAGCGGCGCCGACGGCAAAACTGTCCCAATATTTTTCGGCGATAAATGTCGAACCCAGCGCACCTGTCATGATGGGTACGCGGCATTTGGTTTCGGTTTCATGACCAAATGATGTTTCTATGGATACATTGGGAAAAATACAGTCGTCCGGGTCGCTGGAAAGACCTTCGGAAAGACCTTCGGCTCCGTACGCATAACCCTGAATTCTGACGGCATGGTACCCGACGTCCTCAGCGGCAACCGAAGAAGAACCGGAAGTGGTGTGGCCGAATTGTGCGGGGTAGAGCAGTTTTCTGCCCATGAGCGAGCTGAGCCATGTTTCACATTTGCCTTTGCAGTCGGATTTGCAGAGTGTACAAAGGCCCGATTCGCAGGGATCTCCCCGATTGACCGTTCCAAGAGCATCGTTTTTTTTACGCCATTGTTTCATGATCTGTTCTGCTTAAAATTACAGTGAGCCATCGATGGTAAGGTTTTTTTATAATGAAAAACGCTCCGCCTTGACGCGATCAAAAAATGGCATGAGCTTGATAATGAATGCATATAACTTATATGTAGCAGGTGCACAAAAAACATAAAGGAAAGTAGACATTTCCTTATATAATAAGAAATTAGCAGCTTGTTTCACAGCAGCTTTTCCGAAGGAGGCTCTATCGGCAGTCATTGTTTTGGTGAAGGTTAGCGGTGCAGTGCGCTATTGCTCGAAAAGCGGAATGTCATTGTGTAAAGACAGGTTAAAGAAAAAAAGCGGCGCCTTTTGAAGGACACCGCTTTTTCCGCATCGAATAACATATCAAAATTTGCCGCTATTCCTCTTTGACGAAATAGCTTTTTTCCACACCGCATACGGGACACACCCAATCGTCCGGAATATCTTCAAAAGGTGTACCGGGCTCGATGCCGTTATCAGGATCTCCGTAGTCGGGGTCGTAAATATAGCCGCATGGTTCACATCTCCATTTATCCATAGCTGGTTCTCCTTTGTTTATGATTCCATGAAAACATGTGGTAAAAGAACGCCCGTTACGCAAAACGGGGAATCAAGGGTCATCTTTCACAGAAGATATTGATGTAAAATGGTTTGAATGATAAAAAGTTCATCGTGAAGGAGAAATATTTTTTCTGAACATCACCATGCCGGACCTTGTGAATCCGTTTTTTTTATAAAAGTCATGAGCTCTCCCGTTACC
>JAKSDB010000152.1 GCA_022360415.1 Chlorobiales bacterium | reverse complement strand
TGCATCAGGACGATCATTGTTGTCATTCTTGGCAGATTTGAAAACAGGTTCCATCCAAATCCGCACCTTTGCACGCTTTCCTGTTGGTGCTCCCAATGGCCCCAACAGAGCTTCGGCAAATTCCTCCACTGCCATGAGCATAGCACAGGTAACACAGGTGTTCCGAAGTTCAGGCTTTGTTGCCACCGGGACCAAACGAGCAAGCTCGCCAGATGCCAAGTATTCAGGTTTTTTCATGGTTCTCCTCCAAAGTTAAACACCGCTTAGACCATAAGTACAATTAATCCCCAATGGCCGCTATGGTGGTCTTTCGCGTCCTGCCTTTTGCCTTACAACTCATTTTCTTTCAACAAGATAATACAAATAATATACATCGAACAATCAATAACATTGTTGTATACTTCCTCATTCCTGATATTCCTCCTCATATTCTGCCGTTCAACAACCAAGATTGAGAATCACAAGAAAAAAGCAGGGTTCTGTATCAGTACCCTGCCTTTGTGTTTTAACTGAAGGTAACTTTGGGGAGATGCTCTATTTCCAAGGGGGCAAAAAGAAAAGGGACGAAAGAGCAAAATGCTAACATCCGCACGTCAGTGTCTTTCCTTCATTGCCTTCAGACCCTTCAGTGGCATAACCGTCGCGCTTCCACCAGTCCAGTCCCCCAAGCAACTCTTTGACCTTGAACCCAAGCCTTGCCATTTTCAGCGCACCCTTCGTTGAAGCATTACACCCTATACCGTCGCAATAGGTGACATAGGCAATCGACTTGTCGAGACGTGCCGTTGTTTCTTCCGAAATTGTGCGATGCGGAATATTGATGGCAGCAGGAATATGCTCTTTTGCATATGCCTCGCTCGACCGGGCATCGATGACAATGATTCCCTCTGAATTCTCAAGGGCCTCGTATACATCCCACGAATCGGTCTCATAGTTGAGTTTGGCTTCGTAGAAACCGGCTTGATCAATCATCTTTTTTCTCCTGCTATGCAATTTCAATTCTCTAATCCAAAACAAGCCCCAAGCCTCCTGCGACTGCACCGAGAACTATGAATACCTGAAGGATTCCCAACGCTTTGGCTAATCGCTTACGTTCTTTCTCGGAAGTATTCATATTCAGTAACCCTTTTCCAATTCATAGTATAACGAAAGTTTTCATCCAAGGGCACAGTTGCAGGTGAAATTCAGGGGCCATCCTCTCCCTCACAGTCTCCTGAGACATAATCCTGCATATAGAGCTTACGGTTTTAATCGCGATGAGGGAAACTTGCAATATTTGCTGAAAACACGTGCAATTTATATGAACCGTGTAAATTAAAATTCTACTCTTCAATTTACACGCTTATGGAATTCGAGAATCCCCAACCATGTATGTAGTGATACCCACTAATGACATCGCCTGGCAGGTTTATCGTCAGCACATATGCGGCAGAGAGAGGAATATGCGTATATTGCTTTAATAAAGACGGTTGACCGCATTGGAAGCTGGAGCTGTCCCGCAAACGCAAGCCGCTCATCCTCCCGATAAACCATAAGAAAAGGAGCTTTTTTGAGTGACTGGAACACCGGTTATATAGCTGACATCGGCTATACCTACGGCTACTATGCCGAGCTGAACCCTCTCAGACTCAAGCTTGCCTTCCTCAATAAAGGCATTGCCTTGTCCGGGTCCGGCACCGCCTGTGAACTGGGTTTCGGTCAAGGCCTGTCAATCAATATTCACGCCGCAGCATCGGCCACCAGCTGGTACGGTACTGACATTAACCCGTCTCATGCAGGTTTTGCCCGGGAGCTCGCCCGGATAGCGGACACAGATGTCCGGCTTTACGACGATTCCTTCGCCGAATTTGCCGCACGTCCTGATCTGCCCGACTTCGACTTCATAGGCATGCATGGTATCTGGAGCTGGATTTCAGACGAGAACCGTAGCGTTATCGTAGACTTCATCCGTCGCAAGCTCAAGATCGGCGGTGTTCTTTACATAAGCTACAACACCCTTCCCGGTTGGGCCGCTTTCTCGCCTTTGCGCCAACTCATGACCATGCACTCCAGCATGAGCGGTTCCCGGAAACAGGATATCGTACATCGCGTTGAGGACGCCCTCGAGTTTGCTGAAAAGTTGCTGGCAACGAACCCCTTGTACTCACGTGCCAACCCGCTGGCAGGTGAGCTGCTGAAAAAAATCAAGAAAGAAAATCGCATCTATCTGGCACACGAGTTCTTCAACAGCGACTGGCATCCCATGCATTTTGCAACAACGGCCGAGCTGCTGGAACCCGCGAAACTCCAGTACGTTTGCTCGGCATCTTACCTCGACCAGATTGACGCCATGCACCTGACTGAAGAACAGATCTCGTTTTTACAGGAAATTCATGACCCGATGTTCCGGGAAAATGTTCGTGACGTCATGGTCAACAACCGGTTCCGCAGGGATTACTGGGTAAAGGGAATACGAAAAATGGATCAGTTTGACCAGGCTGAAAAGATCAGGCAGCAGAAAATCATTCTGGTGACCCGCAGGCCTGACGTTTCGCTGAAGGTTCACAGCGTACTTGGTGAAGCGATTCTGAACGAAGACGTTTACCTGCCGATTCTCGACTTTCTTGCCGACCTTACACCGAAAACCATAGGAGACATCGAGCAGGCCGTCAAACCTAAAAAAGTCAGGTTTTCCCAGGTCATCCATGCCGTGCTTGTGATTGCAGCCAAGGGACACATCTTCGCAGTTCAGGGAAACGAGGAGATCAGCCACGTAAAGGATCAATGCGACAGGCTCAACGCCCATCTTCTCGTCAAGGCACGCAGCAGCAGCGATATCGGTTATCTTGCAAGCCCCGTTACAGGAGGAGGAATACCGGTCGGGCGTTTCCAGCAGCTATTCCTGCTGGCAATACGAGAGGGGATGCAGGAACCTTCCGACTGGGTACAGTTCACCTGGCAGATTCTGTTTGCCCAGGGACAGAAATTCGTCAAGAAGGGCAAAACACTTGAAACGCCGGAAGAAAACATTGCTGAACTCACTGCATTGGCAAAAACCTTTATGAAAAAGCAGCTGCCAGCCCTCAAAGCCCTGCAAGTCACCTGATACGTTTCTCCATCGAATCACGTAACGGATAAAAAAGGCAAACACATTAGGGCACCTCTTTTAATCGTCATGAGCGGTTCGAGAGCGAGGCGAACGGAGCCAGAGAAACCGGAGTGTACACTTAGTACATGAGGATTTCGAGCACCGCTCAACGACGCCATCGAATCGCGTAATAGATTAAAAAAGGCATGCCTCAACTGTCGAAGCGTTTCCGGTATACATGACAATACGGCTGCTTACCTGTCTTCGCGTAATAGTCCTGGTGATAATCTTCAGCCGGGTAAAACTCGGAAGCCGGTTCGATCTCCGTCACCACATCGTAACCGTTATTTTTCAGTTCCACGATGAGCTTTTCTGCAACCTTCTTCTGCTCATCATTTGTATAATAAACCGCTGACCGGTATTGCGGACCGATATCGGGCCCCTGACGATCCTGCTGGGTCGGATCATGGATTTCAAAAAACAGCCTGGCGAGCGTTTCGTAAGAAACCACCGCCGGATCGTATTCTACCTCGACCGCCTCTGCATGTCCGGTCCTTCCGGAAGAAACCTCCTTGTACGTGGGGTTTGTTTTAGTACCGCCCGTGTAACCCGACCGTACGGCTTTTACCCCGTCAACCTTTTCGAGGTGGTATTCCACCCCCCAGAAACAGCCCCCGGCAAACACCGCTTTTTGGGTTGTTGCTGTTGCGGCTGCATCAGAGCCTGCTTCCCGGTTGAAATCAAGCGAGATCGAATTGACACAGTACCGGGCGTTCTTGTCGGTGAACCCTTCGTTATAGAACACATGACCGAGATGGGCTCCGCAGTTGGCGCAGAGTATTTCAGTCCTTCTGCCGTCTGCGTCCGTCTCTTTTTTTATGGCTCCGGGTATTTCGTCATCGAAGCTCGGCCATCCCGTACCGGAATCAAACTTGTCGGACGAGCGGAAAAGAGGCGCGCCGCATCGTTTGCAGACATAGGTACCGTCTTCCTTGTTATAGACATATTCCCCGGTAAACGGCATCTCCGTTCCCTTGTGAACGATAACCCGCTTCTCTTCGGCTGATAATGATTTGTAGTTCATGGCATCCTCCCGACACGAATATTCAGTTGTCATCTTTTCACCCGCGGCTTCGGGAACCTGTTGCCCGCATGACACTGCCGTTAATGCCGCGATACATAGCGCAATAACCAATCCAGACCTTTTCATAACACCTCCAAGATATTCAAGAATACATACCCATATAACCATTGAGACGAATACATGGTTTCAGGAGTGTGAACTTCCTTATCCGGGGTTTTGTTCTATACACAAACATACAATTAAACACTTCGCCAATGCCATCGTCCGAGCGAAAACCCAACCTCCTCGCAAAAGAAACAAGCCCCTACCTGCTTCAGCACGCCTATAACCCTGTCGAATGGTATCCCTGGGGCACGACCGCTTTTGAAAAGGCACGGAAAGAAGAGAAGCCTGTTTTTCTTTCGGTCGGTTATTCCACCTGTCACTGGTGCCATGTCATGGAGCGGGAATCCTTTGAAAACGACTCCATTGCCGCTGTGCTGAACAGGGCGTTCGTGCCGGTCAAGGTCGATCGGGAAGAGCGGCCCGATATCGACAGGCTGTACATGACCTATGTGCAGGCCTCGACGGGAAGCGGAGGATGGCCGATGTCCGTATGGCTGACGCCCGAGCTGAAACCTTTTTTCGGGGGAACCTATTTTCCTCCGGAAGACCGCTACGGCAGGCCCGGCTTTCTTTCACTGCTCCTGTCGATTGAACGTGCCTGGAAAGAAGACCGGAACAGGATCACACACGCAGCGGACGACATGATAAAGCAGCTGGAATCTTTTTCCCTGCGCACAACTGAAGCTGTTCCCCTAGAAGAAAATACATTCCATGACGCGGCTGCAACGTTTGCCGGAATTTTCGATTCATCAAACGGCGGCTTCGGCAACGCTCCCAAATTTCCCCAGCCGTCGATTCTTTCTTTTCTACTCGCCTACTCCTTCTACACCGGAAACCCCGAATCCCGTGACATGGCGCTTTTCACCCTGAGAAAAATGGTATCGGGCGGCATTCATGACCATCTTGGCATAAAAAACCGCGGCGGAGGGGGATTTGCCCGTTATTCGACCGATGAAAGGTGGCATGTGCCCCATTTCGAAAAAATGCTCTACGACAATGCTCAGCTTGCGCTATCAGCCACGGAAGCATTCCAGGCCACAGGCGAGCACCGCTACTCTGACATTGCCGAAGACATCCTGAATTACGTTATCTGCGATATGACAGACAATTCGGGCGGCTTCTTTTCAGCCGAAGATGCCGACAGTTTTCCCGACAGGAAAAGCAAAAGGAAACAGGAGGGGGCTTTCTACTCCTGGGGCCGCAAAGAGATCGAGCATATCCTCGACCGGTCCGAACGTGACATCTTCTGCTACATATACGGGATAGAAAATGGTGGCAACGTTCAGCACGATCCCCACGAAGAGTTCACAGGAAGGAATATCCTGTATATCCGTAATAACATCGAAGCCGCCGCCGAGAAATTCTCCCTGCCTCCTGAAACCGTGCGGGAGATCAGTGACGGCGCACGGGAAAAACTCTTTAATGCCAGGCTCGGCAGACCAAGGCCTGACCTGGATGACAAGATTCTCACCTCATGGAACGGACTGATGATTTCAGCCTTTTCCAGAGCCTATGCGGCGCTGCACCATACTGCCTATCTCACGGCTGCGTCGAGGGCCGCCGACTTCATCCTCTCAGCTCTCTACAGCAAAGCTGATGGAAGACTGTCCCGGCGATACAGGGACGGCAAAACCGGTATCCAGGGCAAAGCGGATGATTACGCGTTTTTCATACAGGGCCTGCTCGACCTCCACGAAGCCTCGTCAGAACAGATATACCTTGACCATGCCGTGAAGCTCATGGAGAAACAGATCGAGCTTTTTTTCGATAAGGAACAGGGAGGTTTTTTCAACGCCGCATCGGATGACCACTCCATACCTCTGCGAATGAAAGAAGACTATGACGGTGCGGAACCATCCCCCAATTCAATCAACGTCATATCGTTGTACAGGCTTGCGGACATGCTTGACCGTGAGGATTTCAGAAAGAAAGCGGAGAAGACCATCGATTATTTCAGCAAAGTGCTGAGGGAAAACAGCCGGCAAATGCCATGTATGCTCAAGGCCGCATTGCTGAGGCACTACGGGACACGGCAGGTAATCCTTGCCGGTGACACGAAAAGCGGAACCATGAAAAGCCTGAAAAACACACTCGGGGAAATGTACCTGCCTGACACGTTCATTATACACGCGTCAGAAAGCGGCGAAGCCACCACCCCTTTTCTCGAAAATATCGCACGGCAAACAGACAAACCAACCGCATATGCCTGTGCAAACCAGACATGCAGCCTGCCGGTTTCAGACAAGGAAGGACTGGAAAAACTTGTTCGTGAAACAGGACCGTCCCCAAAAAACAGCCGGTAGATGGTGCTCAATCAAGCAGGATGTCATCCTGCGATGGATCTTCATCCATCTGCTCACTCTGGGACATACGGGCCTGTTTGCTCTCTTCGGCAATTTTTCCCAACACCGCGTTTGCGGCATACAGGCCAAGCCCTCCAACTACGATTCCCGATACACCGTGAAACAGGAAAGGAAAACCCAGAGGTGAAAACATCACCGCGCCACCCATCAATCCTGCAGTCCCTACCGCTTTGTTAATCATATCATTCATTTCTTCTGTTTCCGGAAAAAGTGATGTCCATCACTCTTCGTCATCCACAAAATCGGAATGCTCTTCGTGATGGTGCTCTTTCGGCGCAAGAACGTTGCCGATATTGTCGGTTATAGCGCCTATTGCAGAACCTGCCGCTATCAAACCAAGGCTTGCAACTGCCAGCCC
>JAKSDB010000343.1 GCA_022360415.1 Chlorobiales bacterium | reverse complement strand
CTCCTTGGCTAAAGCATTCAACTCATGGACCTTCTTTTTCTGGAGCATGTTGATGTCCAGACCTTTAGTAACTGAATTGTTCGACATTATGATTTCTTCATCTCTTGTTATGGTTACAAAAACACAGGGATTACCTGAAGCAGGCAGATGAACTGGGATGAAAACCGGGTATTAATTAACAACGCAAGCCATGCATAAATGAGCGGCACCTATGGAAAAAGAGTGCGACGGCAATAACAGCCTGAAAAGAAGCGATAAACGGAAGTTGTATCGTTGATAATCGGCCCTGGTGAATTCCCACTGTCTGACGGGCACAACCCTGAGGCATGGAAGCCTGAATGCTGGAGCATATAATGCATATAATATAAAATTTTTCCTAAAAAAAGCAGTCGGGAATATCGAAGAAGTCCTGTGCAGCCTTTTCAAATTGCCAACTGAAGATAACCTGCTCATTTCATTCGATACCGAAGCTTGATTCCGAACTCGATTTCCGATTTTTTTCTTCAACCGTTCAACAATTCCAGCACTTCACCAGCCAGGTAGAACGAACCGGTGATCAGAACAAGATCGTCTTTCCCGGCCATGCCGCCGGCAAGGTCCAGTGCTTCACGAGCCGATGCCGCAACGGAAACCCGAAAACCCTGGCTTCTGCACACATCACCGAGTTCGCCTGCTTCCATGCCCCTTTCAGAAAGGAGGTTGAGCGTAATGATATCCGACGTCAGCCTTTTCAGGCATCGGACAATTTCTCCTACGTCCTTGTTACGAACAAGCCCGAGCACAACATAGATATTTCGGTATGCACTCTTCAAGCCGCAGAGTGTTTGCACGCTTTTTTCAATCCCGTCCGGATTATGTGAAACATCAAGAAGAATATCAGGTTCTGACGACAAACGCTCGAGCCTTGCCCTGTAGCCGAAAAAAGGCATCGATAACAGCCCCTGCCTGATCGCAGGCTCCTCTATGCCCGCATCGCTTGCGGCCAGAACTGCGAGAGAAAGGTTTGACACGTGAAAATCACCGGTAACAGGAGCCTCGAGATTTTCCATGCTTTTACCAGCAGTTTTCAGTGTAAAAACAAGCTTTCCGATTTCTGCTGAATGCACGACGCATCCGGCCACATCCTGAAGCGTGCGGAGCTTTGCACCGACAGCATCCGACCGGCCATGAATAACCCTCAGCGCCTCCGGGTCCCGGACGGCAGTGTAAACTCTGGCGCCTTTTTTGATGACAGCGGCTTTCTCAGCCGCTATCTCACCAATCGTTTCACCAAGCCAGCTGGTATGATCTTTACTGATACTCGGTATGACGACATAATCGGCATGAACAACATTGGTAGCGTCCAGCCTCCCGCCCATGCCGACCTCTACAACAGATGCCTCTGTTTTCATGGCCCTGAAAAACATAAAAGCAATAGCTGTCGTGGTTTCGAAAAACGTGGCCTTGCCGGCAATGACAGCATCCTTCAATGCTGAACAGTATTCAGCAATCAGATCTTCAGGAATCTTCTCGCCATTGACCCGAATACGCTCGGTATATGATACAAGGTGTGGTGAAGTGTACAGACCGGTTCGATAGCCTGCTGCGCTGAAGATTGCAGCCAATGCACAGGCAACGGTTCCTTTGCCATTAGTGCCGGCGATATGCACGACCCGCCCAAGGTGTTTCTGCGGTTCATCTGCCGTACCCAATAACTCGAGTACCCTTTCCAGTCCGGGTTTCATGCCGAACCGGTGAAGAGGAAAAAGAAAGTCAATTGCTTCCTGGTAGTTCACTCGCCCGGGATTATGGGTTCCCTGAGATACATCAGAAGGTTCGAATGGCAAGCAGAGATTCCCTCACCAGATCCTCGACCCGGGGGTTCTCAAGGCTTGCCTGTGACTCAACAACCGCTTTCAGAGCAACCGATCTTGAAAAACCGAGCGTTATCAGAGCATTGACAGCATCGTCGCGCATGGAGCTGCCCGATACACGTGCTGATGGCCTTGTTGCGCCGGAAGGTTGAAGCTTCAGTATTCGGTCTCTCAGCTCAAGAACAATCCTGGCCGCGGTTTTTTTTCCCACACCTGAAATTTCAAAAAGCCTTTCTGGCATGTTCGTCACAATCGCTTCCTGTATTTCCTGGACACGTAAACCGGAAAGAATTGCAAGCGCGAGCTTCGGCCCCACACCCGAAATTGAAAGCAACAGCCTGAAAAGCTGGCGCTCCTCTTCATCAATAAAACCATAGAGCTGCAAGAGGTCCTCTTTGACGTGGAGGTGTGCAAGGATTTTTACCCGCTCTCCAGGTTCGGGAAGCTGATGATAGGTGGCGGAAGAGATGAGCAGACGATAGCCTGTACCTGCAACGTCAACAACAGCTTCCTCCTGAGAAGCTTCAACCAGCTCACCCTGAAAATATGCAAACATGAAAGTATCTATGGATCCGGCTAACACTCTGCCCGGCTTACAGACACGGGAAAGGCAAGAATATCATACAAGGAAAATCAATAAAGCAGGAAAAGCGTGGATGACATTACCCTGCCTTGGTATACTTGTTGAGCATCCTTGAAAGCTGGGATTTTTTCCGTGAAGCCTTGTTAGGATGAATATATCGCTTGACTCCCAACCTGTCAAGTTTCTGGATAGCTGAACGATATGCCGCCTCGACCTCTCCTTTATCGGCATTGGAGTCTATCAGCTTCTGAACGTTCTTCAGGAGCATTTTCAGCTCTTTTTTTCTTGCCCTGTTTCTCTCATTGCGCCGTGCTGACTGACGAATCCTTTTTTCAGCTGATTTGTGTAATGGCATAAAACGTAACTCTAACTGTTGTTGCGATATCGTGACACATCGAAAAGCCTTTTTAAGCCGGAAAAGTATGATGCCGGATGAAAGGCCTTAAATATATAAAACCGTTCACTTATTCCAAAAGCTGAATCCCTCTTCCTTTTTTCCAAGCCTGTATTCTGTCCCGCTTTATGGAGTCGCCATTAATTGTCGTGAGCGCTATGAGAACGAGGTGAACGGAGCCGGAGAAACCGGAGTGTACACACGGAGTACATGAGGATTTCGAGCACCGCTCAACGAAGCAATCATGGTGCGGAGCAAATTAACGGCGGCCTCCTTAGCGGACTTTTCACTATATTGCCTCAGCCTCTTCAAACGCACTTCGCACTTTAACCGAAAAACCACGCATGCGGCAGCCATGAGTCTGATGATCAGTATATCCGGTATTCGGGGTATCGTTGGAGAAAACCTCACCCCTACGGAGCTTGTAACGTTTACTCAGGCTTTTGCAACATGGCTGCACTCCCAGGTAAACAGACAGGCGAATATAGAGCATAATCCCCTTCGTCATCCGACAGTCGTTATCGGAAGAGATACTCGTCCGACAGGATATGCTATAGGGGGGCTTGTCAGCAGCACATTGGCCCTTTGCGGCTGCCACGTCATCGATCTCGGCGTAGCAACGACCCCAACCGTTGAAATTGCTACCGTTGCGGAAAAGGCTGATGGCGGAATAATCATTACCGCATCGCATAATCCGGTTGAATGGAACGCGCTGAAGCTGCTGGACAGAAAAGGTGAGTTCCTCGATCAGAAAGCCGTCCTTCAGCTGCTCGACATGTATAAAAAAAAACAGTTTACCCTTGCAGGGTGGAATGATGTGGGATCGCTTGAGCGCAAGCCTGACTATGACAGGGAACATATCAGGCGTATCCTTGCTCTTCCCTGTATTGACACGAAAAAAATTGCTTCACAGCGTTTCAGAATCCTGATTGACGCGGTTGAAGGAGCAGGCTCATCGATTGTACCTGCATTATGCCGACAGCTTGGGGTCGAAGAGATAGAAACCATATTTTGCAACGGCACCGGTGTTTTTCCCAGAAACCCTGAACCTCTTGCCGAACATCTTACTGCAACCATTGACACACTGAGAGAAAAACAGTGTGATCTGGCAGTAGTCGTCGATCCCGATGTCGATCGCCTGGCTTTGATCTGTGAAGACGGCTCCCTTTTCGGCGAAGAGTATTCGCTGGTTGCCTGTGCCGACTTTTATTTGCAGCACAAACAGGGCTCTGTCGTCAATAACCTCTCCAGCAGCCGTGCACTTCGTGATGTAGCCGAAAAACACGGACAGGTATGCTACAGCGCCAAAGTGGGTGAAGCACATGTCGTTGCGCTCATGAAAGAAAAAGGGGCCGTAATCGGTGGAGAAGGCAACGGCGGTGTCATTCTTCCGGAACTGCATTACGGAAGGGATGCCCTTGCAGGAATAGCGCTCATGCTTCAGGCGTTCTCGGAATGGCTCGGAAAAAGCACAGAAAACAAAACGCTTTCGGGCTTCAGAAAACAGTTCCCGGATTATTACATGGCAAAACAGAAAATCCGGCTCGCCCGGAAGCCCGAAAACCTTCAGGATATCCTGTTGTCGATTGCGTCAGCCTATTCCAATGCTTCGGTCAACACGGATGACGGAATAAAACTGGACTTTTCCGAAGAGTGGGTTCACCTGAGACCATCAAATACGGAACCGATTCTCAGAATATACGCCGAAGCGGCAAGCATCGAGCGTGCGGAAACTCTTGCCGAAATGTTCAGACAGGAGATCGGATCAAGAATTGACACAATATGACAGCACGAATGCATACTTCATGAGCGACGGGACCGAAACGAAAAAAGGATTTCAGCAGCAGAAAGACGAGATGCTTTCGTCCGGCAGAAAAAAATCCGCTGACCGCTACATCATCTCACGGCTTCTTTCCTATGTCAAGCCCTATAAAGGTTTGCTCTTTTCGGCAATCATCATAACTCTCGCAGGCTCTATCCTCGGGCCGTTGAGACCGTACATCACCATGCTGGCAATTGACGACTACATTGCAGTGGGCGATATCAACGGACTTGCCTTCATAAGCCTTGTGCTGTTTGGAGTCATACTGCTGGACGGTCTCAAACAGTATGCCGCCACCTACCTTACACAGCTTATCGGTCAAAAAGCCGTCCTTAATCTGAGAATGGATATTTTCCGACACCTGCAGAAACTGTCCATAAGGTTCTACGACCGGAACCCCGCAGGCAGGCTCATTACAAGGGCGACCAACGATGTCGAGGCACTCAACGAGATGCTCTCGAGCGGCGTTGTGACGATAATCGGCGACATTATGCAGCTTTTGTTCATCGTCGTCCTGATGTTTTTTATCGACTGGGAGCTGACCCTGATCGTTCTCAGCGTTCTTCCCCTGATGATTTATGCCACGCTTACCTTCAAAAGCAAAGTCCGCAAGGCTTTTCAGGATGTCAGGGGACACCTGGCAAGACTGAATGCCTTTTTCCAGGAGCATATTTCGGGCATTACCATCATCCAGCTCTTCGACCGGAGCGAGAGCGAATACAAAAAACACGTTGCAATCAACAAAGAGTACCGGGATGCGAATATCAAAACCGTTTTTTACTTTTCGGTATACATCCCGCTTATCGAGCTGCTCAGCTCGATAGCAGCCGGACTTGTCATCTGGTACAGCGGGGTGCGTATGCTGAAAGTGGATATCACCCTCGGTGTCGTCATCTCTTTTGTTCAATACATCTGGCTTTTTTTTCGCCCTCTTCAGCACCTCTCCGACCGGTTCAATATCCTTCAGACAGCTCTTGCAAGTTCCGACCGGATTTTCAGGCTGCTTGAAGAAAAAGACACCGTTGAAGAACCTGATGATCCTCAAACGCTCGACTCCTTCCATGATGAAATCTCCTTCACGAACGTCTGGTTCGCTTACGATAATGACAACTGGATTCTCAGGGACATCTCTTTCAGGGTACAAAAGGGAGAAAAAGTTGCCATTGTTGGCTCGACCGGCAGTGGTAAAACAACCATCATCAACGTTCTTTCGAAACTGTACGGTAACAGAAAAGGCTCGATTACAATTGACGGCAAGGATATCTCCAGGATACCCGAACAATCTCTTCGAAAGGTTGTGGGCGTCGTTATGCAGGACGTGTTCCTGTTTTCGGGCACTATCAGGGAAAATCTTGCATTCGGCAAGCCCGGCGTGTCTGATGAAGAAATTCGCCGAGCCGCGAAAACTGTAGGCGCGGACCGGTTTATCGAGAAACTGCCTGGCGCTTACAATTACCGGGTCAATGAAAACGGATCGGGACTTTCCGCGGGACAGAAGCAGCTTGTGGCTTTCGTGCGCGCCTTGCTTTACAATCCGGAGGTACTTGTTCTGGATGAGGCGACCAGTTCTGTCGATACCGAAACAGAACAGCTCATTGAAGCTGCCACAGCAAATCTCATGAAAAACCGTACCTCGATTATTATCGCGCATCGCCTCTCAACAGTGCAGCATGCCGACAGAATTATCGTCCTGCATAAAGGTGTGATCAGGGAAAGCGGCTCTCACCAGCAGCTTCTCGCAGAAAAAGGCCTCTATTACAAGCTTTATCTCCTGCAACACCCCGAAAAGATACACCTGCGAACGGGGTGAAGGAAGGAGTTGTTGAGGTACCCTCACAAACTGCTGTCGCGGAGGACCTGTACCGGCTCGAGTTTCGCTGCCCTCGTTGAAGGAATGGTGGCGGCTATGGCGCTGATAAGCACCGTGAGAAAAATCACAAACAAAAAATACAGGGGGTTCCATGACATGCTGAAACCGGTTTTGGTTAACGGACCCTGCGACGCCTCAAGAGGAATGCTTGCAAGAAGGTTGATCGAGCCTGTTGCAAGTATGCCTCCGGCCAGTGCTCCGGCAAAGCCGACGATAAACCCTTCGAGTATAAACATGCCGACAAGCGCCCTCGACGAAAAACCGTAGGATTTCATGATTGCAATATCGCGGCTTTTCTCAAAAACTGTCGTCACCAGAATATTTGCCACCCCAAAACCGGAAACCACACCGACAAAAGCAACCAGCGAAAAAACAATGAACCCGATTCGGTTGAACAGAGAAAGAATGCCTGCGTTTTCTTCCTGCCAGGTAGTGCTGTTATACCCTGTTATCCGCTCCAGCTCCCCTGCAAGCCTCTCATTGGCCAGAGGGTTTAGAACCTTGAGCCCTACCCCTGAAACCTTGTCCGCAGGAAGATTTTCCAGAATCTGGCCAAACTTGAGCGATACATATACCGTATTGTCAACCGCGTTCACACCGGAGAAAAAAATACCCGCCACCTTACACTGACGAGAAGGCCCTGATGGCGGTACAAGCGTCACCTCATCATGCAGCTCGATTCCCATATCTAAAGCGACCGTCCTTCCGACAAGAAGAGCGTTGGGTGTCTTTTCAAAAAAAGACAGGTTCCCTGCCGTCAACCTGTCTTCGATACCGCTGATCGCGTTTTCCTGTTCAATTTCTACCCCTTTCATGGATATCGGCTGGTTCTTGCCGCCTTTTATCACAATCACCCTGGATTCAACGTAGGGAGAAACAGCAATAATCTCATCAGCATAATTCTCAGAGCTCAGAATGTTCAAAACCTGTCCATAGTTGCGCACCTCTTTGCGTTCCTCTTTTTGTATATTTTCATCGACAAAAGCGTGGCGAAGCGCTTCGGCATCGCTCAGAAGATCTACAGGCAGAGACCTGACAGGCTCTCCCTTGATCGTTATATGAGGCGCGACATCGACAATAGTTTCAACAAAGGAATCCAGCAAACCCCTGGTCAATGAAACCGTTGTAATCAGAACCATGGTGCTGACAGCAACGCCGACGATGGTGGTCAGGGTCTGTCTCTTCCGCCCGAACAGGTGACGTAGTGCTATAGTAAAAAGTGTTCTGAACATGGACTCAACTCACCGCGCTTGCCTGCCTGGAGCTGTTCCCGGGGAAAACCGGGAATATTCCTTCAATACAGGAAAACGTTTGTTGCGATAGATTATTACATTGTAAGTTATAGATTTTACAAGGCACGATAAAACAAACCGTCTTTATCAGCAGAACACAGATGAACGATTCCAGAACCATAACGGTAGACCGCAAGGAGAGCCATGTTGAAACCTGCCTGAACAGTGCTGTAGGTTTTGACACGAAAACGACCGGTTTCGAGCAGTATGAATTTACGCACAATGCCGCACCGGAAATCAATCATGACGAGATAGATCTTTCCACCGGTTTCCTTGGCCGTCGGATAGCATACCCTTTCATGATATCGTCCATGACCGGTGGCTATGGAAAGGCCGAACATCTTAACCGTTCATTTGCCCAAACTGCTGAAAAACTGAATATCCCCCTCGGGGTAGGAAGCATGCGCCAGGCACTTGAGAACACGTCGCACCGGGACAGTTTCAGCGTTGTCCGTCAAGCAGCCCCTTCAGTTCCCATACTGGCAAACATCGGCGCTCCCGAGGTGGCAAAAGGTCTTACAGACCAGGAAATCAGACTCCTCATCGACATTGTTCGTGCGGACGGTCTGATTGTCCACCTCAATCCTGCACAGGAGCTTTTCCAGCCCGAGGGAAACACCTGTTTCAAAAACTTTCTCAGGGAACTAAAAAAACTGGCACACACCCTAAAAGTACCGGTGATAGCAAAAGAGGTAGGCTGCGGTATTTCACCATCGACGACGTCTGCGCTTGCCGATGCGGGAGTTCAAATAATCGACGTGGCCGGAGCGGGAGGAATCAGCTGGCAGAAGGTCGAAGAAGAACGTTATCTGCATCAATTTCAACATGAAAACAGGTTCAGTCCTTCCGCGCTCCCTGAACTGCTCAACTGGGGCATACCGACTGCCCGATGCCTTACGGGCATAGCCGCGCTCAAAAAGGAGAAACAACAATACCAGCATATAGGAGTTATTGCTTCGGGCGGTATTTCAAACGGCGTCGATATTGCAAAAGCGATAGCCCTTGGTGCTGAAATCTGTGCGTCTGCCGGCATGATGCTTAAAGCGCTGCATGATTCCCGGCTTGAAGAAACCATCCTGACCTGGATGAACGATCTCAGGGCAGTCATGTTTCTTACCGGCGCCAAAGATATACAGCAACTGCAGCAAATCCGCATATCACCAGTAAAAGAATAGTACCGAAATGAATATCAGTGTAACCATTGAACAGGTGGAGCAAAAATACCGTCATTATTACAAACGCATAAACGATGCGTTAGAAAACTGTTTCACTAAAAACTCTCCTGAAAGTCTGTATGAGCCTGCCCGTTACATTCTGGCCGGCAAAGGAAAAAGAATACGCCCTTTTTTTACTCTTCTTGCCTGCGAAGCCGTGTCAGGCTCCTGTGACAACGCCATGAACACAGCTCTCGCAATCGAGATCCTTCACAATTTCACTCTGGTTCATGACGATATCATGGACCAGGCCGAACTTCGTCACGGCAGGCCTACAATTCACAGGAAATGGGATACCACCGCCGCTATTTTATCGGGTGACATGATGATCGCTTTCGCATATGAATGCGCGCTCCAGACAAAAACTTCCAGGCATGACGAACTTGTTCATATTCTCAACGATGCAAACATCACCATATGCGAAGGACAGGCGATTGACATGGAGCTTGAACAGCGTCAAAATGCCACTATCGCAGATTACCTTGATATGGTTTCAAAAAAAACCGGGCGCCTTATCGCCGCGTCTCTCGAAGCCGGTGGAATCGTCGGCGGTGCATCTACCGACCAATTTGACAAGCTGATTATTTTCGGGAACAAAATCGGACAGGCATTCCAGGTCCAGGATGACTACCTCGATATCATGGCTGAAGATGGCAAATCCGGCAAAGTAACGGGAGGAGATGTGATTAACGGCAAGAAAACCTACCTCCTCCTCCGCTCCCTCGAGCTGACGACCGGAAAAGAAAAAGAGATGTTGCAGTCAGTGATAGACAACAACGGCATTTCACCTGACCGGGTAGCTGACATCAGGGAAATCTATGAACGATGCGGGGTGCTTGAAGAGGCAAGACAGTTCATCAATTCAGACACAGAAAAAGCGCTGACCGCGATCGACAACTTACCTTTTGAGGAAGGCAGGGAATATCTCAAGGGCTTCGCCCTCAAACTCATGAAGCGTGACTTCTAACGTCTCACCGGACAGCTATTCACGAAAAATCGCTCTTCTTGTCCTGTCCCGGGTTCCCGGGCTAGGCCCCGCAAGAATAAACGCGATCATAAGACATATCGGCTGTTCCTCTTCTCTTTTCAACGCCCGGGCCGATGACTTGGCCCAAGTGCCGGGTATCGGGGCAAAGCTGGCTGAATCCATTGCGAGGTTTTTTCACGGTTCCCGTGACCTTGAAGAAGCAAAAAAAGCTGCCGATCGGCAGCTTTCCCTGCTCGAACGCTATGATGCCGCTCTCATTACTACCGATGACCCTCTTTATCCCCCTCTTCTGAAAGAAATTTATGATCCACCGCCCTATCTTTTTGTCCGTGGCACTATAGAAGTAGCGCAAAATCCCTGTCTTGCGGTTGTAGGAACAAGAAAGGCAAGCCAGTATGGCAGAAAAGCCGTTGAGCATATCTGCGGGAAGCTCGTAACCGAAGGGTTCACCATTGTCAGTGGGCTTGCTTACGGGATTGATATGGCCGCCCACAAAACTGCGCTTGAACATAACGGTAAAACCATTGCTTTTCTGGCTGGGGGTGTCGACAATCCACATACAGACCCTGCGGGCAAACTCTGGCCGCAGATTATCGAGCAGGGCGCGCTGATATCCGAAGAATGGATCGGTAGCTCCATCACTCCCTCGAAATTCCCCAAAAGAAACCGTCTTATAGCGGGGATTTCAATGGGAACGGTAATAGTAGAATCGGATAAACAAGGAGGCTCTCTGATTACAGCGTCTTACGCTCTAGACCAGAACCGGGAAGTTTTTGCCGTTCCGGGAAGTATTTTCTCACAAACATCTGCGGGAACAAACGCCCTGATAGAAAAAGGCCATGCAAAGCCCGTCGCCGGTGCTGACGATATCATTGCCGAATTCAGCACACTCCCTCCCGGCCGGCTTGTAAAGGAAACTGTTGAAAAAAAGAACCCTGCGGTAACGACGAAAGAAAAAAACGTCCTTGGTCATCTTGATGAGGAACCGGTGCATATCGACTCACTCGCAGAAAAAACAGCGATGGATCCCTCTGATCTTCTTGTACACCTGTTTGAGCTTGAATTGAAAAACCTTATAGAACAACAGCCCGGTCAGATGTTCAGAAAGAAATCCTGAAACCGTAGTCACTCTATTTAGGGCACCTCTATACATTGTCGTGAGCGGTCTGAGTACGAGGCGGACGGAGCCAGAAACCGGAGTGTACAAGAGAGTACATGAGGATTCCGAGCACCGCATAACGAAGTAATCAGGTCGCATAACAGATTTATAAAGGTGCTCTTTATTTGTTTGCGGTGCTGGCACATGTTCCTGTATCATTTGACGTCTTATCTTTGTGCAGCAGTGAGAACCTGCTGCTCAACCGTTTTTTTACAGCCTGCCGCATCTCAAATGCGGGCATAGTTTTTTACAGGGGAATTATTACCTTTTGAGAATCGTGATACGAAGGTAAAGCACTGTACTATTCAACCAAAACAAGAGATTTAACCATGAAAACGATGTCCGGAAATTTAGCGTCTACATCACTCTCCAGAGCTTTTATCATCACACTTGTTCTGAGCCTGCTTGCTTTTGCACCATCAGCGAAAGCGGCCACCGGCAACCAGAAAACAGGTGTTGTCGATGTTGGAAAGGTACTCGATCAGATGCCTGAAAAGAAGAAAGCCGAAAACATACTCAAGTCAACTGGCACCCAATGGGAAAAAAGTCTTGATACAATGAAAAAAGATTTTCAGACAGCAGCGGCAAGTTATGAAAAGCAGAAAAAAACTCTCTCGAAAGCAGCACAAAAACAAAAGGAAAAAGAACTTAATCTGAAGTTGCAAAGCATACAGAAGTACCAGATGGAAAAATTCGGGCCGGGCGGGGCTCTCGACAAAAAAAAGGCTGAGCTTTTCGCACCCATACGTCAGAAAATTCTCAATACCGTACAGGCCATCGCCCAAAAGGAGGGTTTTTCGGTTATTTTCGACAAACAGGCAATGGTTTACGGGGATAAATCCAACGATATCACATTCAAGGTTATCAGCAAGCTTAAATGATCCAAAACTGAGCGCATTACACCTAGAACAATTCACCAAGGGAGGAGGAAGGTGCTACGTGTTAGGTGTTAGGCGTTAAATCGGGGATCGGGTTTCGAGATCCATCTTTTGCCTTTTGACCCTTTACTTTTGCCTTTTTTGGCATGGATGCCGACTCTCCTGTGAAAGCTACAATCCTGGTTTTCGGATTCTCATGAATTATTTAGGCACATTGACATTCGCTCAAATCAGGATACCCGAAGAACTCCTTCTTTTACGCCATGTCCTGAGGATTCTTGGATTTAGCCTTTTCCTATGCTGTATCGGCTGTACCGTTTCGCAAAATGGCAACCGCACAGCTGATACAAGGTTTCTTGGTGAAGAGCAACCGGTACAGGAAAGCTGGGACATCAACATGAAGATTTTCAGGAAAGACAAAGTACATGCTGTCGTAACCGCCGGATATTTTGCAGAGTATAAAAAAAACGATATAATCACCCGTCACCTCGAGAAAGGAGTGACAGTTGCTTTTTTCGACAGCATCGGTACTGTATCATCCACCCTCACTGCCGATAAAGGCACCGTACACGACAACAATGATGTTGAAGCCTTTGACAACGTCGTCATAGTTTCCGGAGATGCAACGCTTACAACCGACTATATCAAACGATTTGCAGACAAAAAAAAGCTCTGGTCCGACAAGTATGTTGTCATCAAAAAGCCGAACGAAACGGTCAGGGGATATGGTTTTGAAAGCGATGAATCCCTGAAAAACTATACGATTTTCAAAGCAAGCGGTGAAACCGACATAGAGCAGTAGCACATTGAAACGCGCTCCGAATCATAACTTATTTTTCTTCCGATGAGATTACATCTTTTAAAATCAAAAATACACAATGCGGTTGTTACCAGTGGAGACCTTGAATACGAAGGAAGTATTACCATAGACAGCGAGCTGCTTGAGCTCGCGAATATGCTGCCCAATGAGAAAGTTCTCTGTGTCAACAATAATAACGGCGCACGATTTGAGACCTATATCATTGAAGGAAAACCGGGATCAAAGGAAATTCAGTTGAACGGTGCTGCGGCACGGTGCGCGCTGCCGGGTGACGAGATAATAATCATGTCCTTTGCTGAAATAGAAGAAGAAGAAGCAAAATCTTTCAAACCAATGATACTCATTGTCGACAAGCATAACAATCCCAAACGGCGTCACCTTGTCGGCGAAGAAGACAAACCCCTCTAGTCCCCTGCCATGTCATTAGCCATCATTATCATGGCAGCCGGAAAAGGCACCAGGATGAAGTCCGATCTGGCTAAAGTCCTGCACAAGGCAAACGGCAGGCCGGTCATAGAGTATGTCCTTGAAAAATCAGTACGTCTCAAGCCTGAAAAGATTGTTTTGATTGTAGGCCACCAGGCCGAAAAGGTAAAGGCAGCTACAAGTAACTACCCTGTCGAGTGGGCCGTTCAGGACCCCCAGCTTGGCACAGGCCATGCCGTTATGCAGGCTGAAGGACATCTTGGCCACTTTCAGGGAAATATTCTTATCCTCTCGGGAGACGCTCCCCTTGTAAATATCTCAACGCTCAGAAGCCTCATTGACCGGCACCGCAGGGAGAATGCTGCCGCAACAGTACTGACAGCCTGCCTCAATAATCCATCAGGGTACGGCAGGATCATCCGTCACGGT
>JAKSDB010000176.1 GCA_022360415.1 Chlorobiales bacterium | reverse complement strand
TATAATTGGTTTGTGGGTATTTGCCGTTTCGTCGATGAGGCTGTAGAGTTTTGATCGAGCCTCCGTTGCATTAAGTACGGTCATAACTTTTTCCTCCTTACCTAACGTACGTAATATCGTACGAAAATTCAAATTGCTGAAAGTTTCTATTTCATTATTCAAAAAGCGCTCTCTGTTCGGTTTTGTCAGCATTGTGTGACATGGATGATAGAAGCGCTAAGGCACTTGATTAAAGCCAATACAGTCTGTACTTTGTATATGCTTTTATATGGAATTGGGACAGGAGATATTTCTATGCTTACGAAGATTCAAAAATGGGGCAACAGTCTCAGTTTGCAGATTCCCAAAGCTTTTGCAAATGATATGAGGCTCGATAACGATTCGCTTGTGGAGATAACTCTTGATAAAGGCCGAATTTTCATTACCCCTGTAAGCACACCTGATTTGACGCTTGAAGAGTTATTGGCGGGTGTCAACAAAGATGATATCCATCATGAAGTTGATACGGGTCGTGCTGTAGGAGATGAAATCTGGTGATGCCATGGCATATATTCCCAATAGAGGTGATGTAGTCTGGATTACTTTGAACCCACAAGCCGGCTGCCGGTGTTAGTTCTCTCGCCTTCTACTTATAATGGAAAAGTCGGATTGGCTCTGCTTTGTCCCACCACAAATCAGATTAAGGGATATCTGAATTTGCAACAAAAAAGCGGATACCCTAAGAAGCCATGCTGATAGATTGTTGATATTGCCGCATGAACTCAGAGGGAGCTTTGTACCCCAGAGCTGAATGCAGTCTTTTGCGATTGTAAAACACTTCGATGTAGTCAAAGAGGCTTTGGCGAAGTTCCTGTTGACTACGCGTTTTCCGTAAATCCATTCGATTTTCAGCGTTTTGAAAAATATTTCGGTCACAGCATAGGATATGATCAAAAGAATAAAGCTCTATCTCAGAACACTAGGGTGGTATGGTCTTCTGGCTTTGATCAACGCCACAGTCCGGAATTCCACTGTGATGTATCGAATAAAGAGGGGGAATTGTGCGTTCCCGTTTCAGATTCGTATTCATTCATCGGATGTATCGGCATACGAGCAGATATTTATCAGGCAGGAATATGATTTTATAACAAAAACAACACCCGGGGTCATTGTCGACGCAGGTGCAAATATCGGGCTTGCATCAATATATTTTGCGAACAAATACCCGGATACGAGAATTATTGCGATAGAACCGGAAAAAAGCAATTACCTGATATTAAAAAAGAATGTTGAGCCATATTCAAATGTTACTCCAGTATTTGCCGCATTATGGCATACTAATGAAGAGATCAACCTGATCGATCCCGGTATGGGCAAGTGGGGATTTATGACAGAAGAGAGTGATTCTGTCGAAAGTATTCAGGGTGAGTTTTGCCACAGGGTAAAAGCAATTACTGTCGATGAACTCATCCATACCTACAATCTGGAAAAGATCGATGTATTGAAAATAGATATCGAAGGGGCAGAAAAAGAGGTTTTCAGTAACACGTCGTCCTGGATTGATAAGGTCGAGTCTATAATCATTGAGCTTCACGAGCGTATGAAAACAGGGTGCAATCGCAGCTTTTATTGTGGTTCAGATGGATTTGACAATGAATGGACGCAGGGGGAGAATGTCTATTTGTCAAGAAAGAATTTTCTCACCAGGCGAGCCGGCTGACGATAGTATTCACCATTCCTGTCATTGTATCTGATGATCGTAACCCTTTGTAACAGAATATTTTGATGCAGGTGTCAAACGGACCAACCAAAATCACTTGCGCTTCGGATGGTACATATTAACAAGGTAACAGATGATCAGGCATAAGGGTAATAGCACATTGGGCTAAGCGGTTATAGATTCAGTTCAGATGTATTTTCGAAAGTATATGGAAAATCGTCATTATTCATTTCTTCTTCGGTGGCTTGCCATAATAGCACCTCACCTTATCGGCTTCGATCATCAGCGCGCAGTAGTTGCACATGATGCAGCGTGATGCCGTTTGTTTTCCATCCTGAAACTTCCTGACAATATCCGGTTCGATGATGAACGGACGTGACATGGAAATGTAATCCGTCGATCCGCTTTCGATAGCAGACGAGATGTCGGTCAGATCGTGTAAACCGCCGACGGTGATGACCGGGATGGAAACAGCCTGCTTTATGGTTTTCGCTGCCTTGAGGTTGTAACCTCGCAGAGGCTTGGGAGAAAGCATCGAGAAGCGGATGAAGGGGGAGGAAATTGCTTGCATCAATGACGGCATTTCCTTGAATCGGAAAGTGCTGCTGAAAAGCGCTTCGAGCGGAGGGTTCGGTCCTCTCATGATAGCCAGTCCGTCCTCGACGGTTCCGGACGATACCTCGACGGCGTCACAGCCTGAGGATTCAAGCAGGCGTGCAACCTCGACGGATTCTTCGATACGCATACCATTTTTTCTCCCATCGTAGGCATTGATCTTTGCGAGGATAGGGTAGCTGCCGAGTGATTCGCGGATTCGGCACATGATTTCCGCCACTATTCTGAATTTGTTCTCCGTCGATCCTCCCCATTTGTCCTTTCGCCGGTTGGTATGGTTCGAGAGAAACTGTGCCAGGAGGTAGCCGTGAGCCATGTGGAGCTGAACCCCATCGAATCCTGCTTTTTTTGCCCTTTCAGCGGCGCAAACGAAATTATTGATGGTGGTTTCGATTTCTTGCTCATCGAGTTCATGCGGGGTTTCTTCGTTGAAGATGAAATCTTTGACGGGAGAGGGCCCAACGGTCGGTAGACCGGTAACAGCAGATCTGGTCTGCCGTCCGCAATGGGCGATCTGGAGGATTATCGGAACACCCTCTTCATGAACTCTATCGGTAAGCTTGCGGTACGCAGGAATCAGCTCGTCGCGGTCGATCATCAGCATGTTGAACAGGCTGCTTCTGCCGTCCTGCTGCACTCCCGCATAACCGGTGATGATCGCTCCCGCACCTCCTTTCGCTATTCTGAGGTAGAGTTTTTCAAGTGCTTGTGTCGGCGCGCCATGCTCATCAGCCATGCCTTCATGCGTGGCGGAACGGATGAGACGATTGTTCAGTCTTAGACCAGCGAGTATCGACGGCTTGAAAACAGAAGACTTCATCGTTTATTGATGGTATAACTGATGAGAGAGGGGCATTACTCTGTTGGGTTGCGGCATAAAAAACTGTTATGGAAAGGCCTTAAAAGGCAACTGTCGGCTTTATATTAATAGAATAATATATTAAAGAATGATGTTTGGCTTGTGAAACCGGTAAGACAAACAGGAGGGAATTATGAAAAAGATTGTTTGGGTCGTTGTTTTTTTTCTTCCGTTACTGACAGGCATTGTTACACTCGACCGGGGAGGGAAGTATCCGATGCCATCGGATCCGGCACAAGTCTATTATTGGTATACCGATGGAACGGTCAGTTCCGGTAGTACGGTAAATCCTGTTGCACACAAGAATTATTACACGTACGCGGTTCCTGAAAACAAGAAAATCGTGGCAGTGGCAATCGCAAGCAACGATCACGTCTACTACTGGTATGATGATAACACAACCAGTGCGGGGACAACCAATAATCCTACAAAATACAAGGGTTATTACAGCTCAAACCGGGATATGAAAAGGAAACTGCTCGGTGTTGGAATAGCAAAAAACGATAAAGTCTATTACTGGTACGGGGGAGGAATTACTGCGTGGGCAAGCACAGGCACCACAAATAATCCAACAAAACACACCAACGGCAGCTACTACGAGGCGGAGATACTTAAAGATGATTACACCGAACCGGTGGCTGTTGCTATAGACGGTTTCTACGACAAGGTTTTTTACTGGTATCCTGACGGCACGGTCAGCTCCGGCACAAGTGATGACGCAACGAAGTACAGAAAACACTACAACTCGAACCTCAAAAAGCAGGTTGTCGGTATTGCCATAAGAAACGGGAAATAGGCATGTAGTCTACAATGCCGGGTCTTCGAAAAACTTTGAGATCTCTCAGGCGGGATAATCTTTCACAGCGAGTACCTGCCGTGCATCGTACTGGAAAATCGTTTCAGGATCATGAGAGAGTTTTTCGAACTCGGCTGACACTTTTGCCGGCATGTCAGGTTCGATCATACCACGTTCAACCAATGCAGATGCGCCGCTCAAGAGGCAGCGCTCCCACATATGAAGAAAATGTTTCCGTTCGGCAGCATCGGTCATCCGTTTGTCCATCATCACAGGAACCGGCATAAAAGAACGGACGGTCATATCGGCATCGATACACGCTGAAGCAAGGTGGAGGCCGATGTCCGGGTTGCCGCCGAGTTCGCTTTGCAAACGGTTGAAGGCGGTCCAGTAAGCACTGATCGCCGGGCTGGAGGGGTAAACGTAGACGCCCTGATTGACAACTTCCGTGCAATAAAACCTGCCACCGGGCTTGAGTACCCGCCTTATTTCCCGGATGACCGGCACGGGATCGGAAAGATGCTCGAAGACAAAGAAAATATAAGCTCCGCCGAAGGTGTTGTCGTTAAAAGGCAGGTCGTCTCCTGCAACGGCAAAAAGCTCGACTGTTCCCATCTGAACTTCGTCAGGCAAATTCGCCAGTGCTGTTTCAACTTGTGAGGATTCGCGGTCGACGCCGGTAATTTTAGAGGGGTTGAAACGCCTGAGCATACAGCGGATCTGGGCGCCGACCCCGCATCCAACCTCGAGAATGGAGTCTCCGGGGCCGAAGGATATCGTCGGGTAAAGGTACTTTTCGAGGAACTCAGCCTGTTCGAGCAACC
>JAKSDB010000151.1 GCA_022360415.1 Chlorobiales bacterium | reverse complement strand
TACCGATGCCGGTCTGGACTCGATAGCTCTGGCCTTTGCTTCCGGGGCAGCCGCGGCGTTATCGCTCAGCACCGGATTGCCGAGCGTGCTTGTCGGCGTCATGGTGGCAGTTGCGCTGCTTCCTCCGGCAGCCACGTTCGGGCTGATGCTCGGCCATGCCCGTATCGATCTTGCGACGGGTGCGGCATTGCTTCTTGCGGTAAACGTCGTCAGCGTGAACCTTGCCTGCAAACTGGTGTTTCTCATCAAGGGGGTCCGGCCGAGAACGTGGTGGGAAAAGGAAAAGGCCAACAAAGCCATGCGGAGATATATTTTCGTGTGGGTGGTTACTCTGGCTTTGCTTGGACTGGTTATTTATATACGAACATTCACGTTCTGAAATGAGCGTTCGACCGGTGAGCAGTGTTCGCTTCAGATTGTGTTCATTGACTTCCGGGCAAACGGGAAGAAGATTTTTCAACGTTAGAATTTTCATTAATGACGAAGTTTACAAAAGACTATAAAAAGAAAATAGGACTGCCGTCAGGCAGTCTTATTCATATCGGTGAAAAAAAAGTTGAACGACCTCGCATCAGGATCATCGATTTCAGGGATGAATACTGTATGTATCGGGAAGTCCTTGATATTGATGCGTGCAGACAGTACAGGGAAAACGAAAACACGACGTGGGTTAATATTGACGGCCTGCATGACGTCAAGCTCATCGAATCGACCGGAAAACTCTTCGATATCCATCCCCTTGTTCTGGAAGATATTCTCCATACGGGCCAGCGCCCGAAAATCGAGTTGTTCGACGACTATGTGTTTCTCGTGCTTCGCATGATCTCCTATGACGAGAAACAGGAAAAAGTTGTGGAAGAGCAGTTGAGCATTGTGCTGGGAGAAAACTATGTGATCTCCTTTCAGGAGAAACCGGGAGATGTTTTTGATCCCGTTCGGGAAAGGATCATCCAGGGGAAGTCGAGAATGCGCCGTAAAAAGGCGGATTATCTTGCCTATACGTTGCTGGACGCAGTTGTTGACAACTATTTCGAGGTGTTGGATCAGGTTGAGTTGAGGCTTGAACGACTTGACGAAGAGCTGTTTGAGGATTCGTCACCTGAAACTTTCCTTAAGATCGGTGCTTTGAAAAAAGAAATGATTTTCCTGCGTAAATCTATTTGGCCACTCAGGGAAATCGTCGGCTCGATAACCAAAGAAAAGTACAACACCATCGACGAATCAAACAGCGTGTATTACCGGGATGTCTACGATCACATCGTTCACATAGTTGACATTCTTGACAACTTCAGGGAGACGATCGCCGCAATGCACGACACCTACATGAACTTTGTCAACAACCGCATGAACGAAATTATGAAACTGCTGACGGTTGTCGCAACGATATTCATTCCACTGACATTTATTGCCGGTGTGTACGGCATGAATTTCCGCTACATGCCTGAACTTGAATGGCAGTGGGGCTATTTCGGAGTGCTTGGGTTCATGGTTTTGCTGGTGGTGCTGATGGTTCTGTATTTCAGGAGAAAAAGCTGGTTTTAGGACACCTCTATTAATTTATTGCGCATTTCGATAGCCAATCCAAACCTTTTGATATGAACTGGTATAAAGTTCTCGATGATGCTTCACAGATAGGTGAAGGGCAGGTGATGGAAGCAAGCGCCGGGGGGCGGACCATAGCGTTTTCAAAAGTGAATGGTGTGATCTGCGCGCTTGACGGTACGTGCCCTCATGAAGGCGGGCCGCTTGGAAAGGGTACGATCGAGAACGGCCATGTCACCTGTCCTTGGCACGGTTTGGAGTTTGATCCTTGCAGCGGCAAGGATGTCTACAACCCCGCACGGGGAGTCGAATCGTTCCCGGTTGAAGAGAGGGGGGATGGGGTGTATGTTGGGTTTTAAGGCAAAAAGCAAAGGGCAAAAGTCAAAATAGGGGAAAGGCGGCAGCGGGGGGTATGTTGGTATATAAGGACTGTTGATTTTTTTTGATTAGATGCCTTTACATGGTAGAGGTCAGAGGTTCGACTCCTCTATCACCCACACATATAAGTTAAAAAAGCACAGGGTCACTGTGCTTTTTGCTTTTCTATAAAGATATTTTGCTTGGATGCTACCCCCATAGTTCAAAAATCATTTTGCAGAGCAATCAGAACCGACTTGTTGAGGTATTCTGACGTCTCAAATACAACGGTTTTATCGTTGAGACCTCTACAGGTATCAGGGATTGGCTCTGCAGCAATTTTCTCTACCTCTCGAAAACCGGGGCTCGCAAACTGAATCCGCATTCAGTTTGGGATATTCTGAGCAAATCTAAAAGGGAGCCTTCCCCAAAGAGCAGGATTTGCAAGTTCGAGTGGCTTCAGTATAAAACGCCAGCGGTCTTCAAATAGGCGCATGGGCAACGCAACGTGAGAGGGGCGCGAGCTTTGGCGAGCATCCCTCTCCACGCCTTTGTTGGGCCTTTTACCTCCAAAACATCAATATTCATTTGCTATTTCTTTCTGCATTTTATTGCCGGTATTTTTCCACCTTGCAAGTAACTGGTTTACCCCGTCCTGATTGCTTTCCTTAAGGCGATCAACAATTGCCACCAATGTTTTTTTCAATGCAGTGCTTGCTCTAGAGTATTTTGTTTCAGATTCGGACCATTTTTCTAAAATTGAAACTGAGTCTTTTCTTGGCATTAAATCAAATACATCCGCTATAAAAGCACGTCTCGGCTCAGTTGAAGTTCTGTACATGGCTGCATCTTGTAGCGCGGTAGCCGATTGTTTATTGTCTAACTCATACCACTGCATGAAAAACTTCAAAGCCATAACCGTGTCATTTTTATGAGTATCTATAAGGCGTCCAATCATAAATATGTATATTTTCAGATTGCTGTTATACGTTTCAGCAAAGCGCATAAAGCCCGATACGTCTTGCTTTTTAACATATGGATACAATATTAATTCACGAACTGCTTTCCTGAATAATATCCACTTGTAATTAGGGTCGCTTGTTTGTGCCTCATCTGAATTGACAAGTTCTTCCAAGAAATATCGCACTTCATTAAAATTATCCCTCACAAGCGCTCGAAGGGGAATGAAGGCGACTTCGGTTACGCGTGTATCTTCCGACTGCAACATGTGCGAAACGATGGGCCACGCAGATTTTGCATCCACTCTAGAAAGCTCTTTTAGCGGCCGCCACAAAGCACGCTTCTTATCAACGCCCGCAGATCTTACCACGTCATCAAGAAATTTCGAAAGTCGTCGAACCTCGTTGTTGTAAGAGCCTCCTCTGATCGCCTCTACTGCGCCGTCATAATAGTCCTGATGTTCAAAGTTTATCCTCCCCCATCTTCTCACGTAACGGATTTGGTGCCGAAGCATTGAGACAGATTCAAAGAACCGACGTGGATCACTATCACTTTCTAAGTACGTTGCCTGCAACTCGGAAAATGATTCTTCATCAAATTGGCCAGGAAATAGGGTTAAAAGAAATAGAAAAATCCTTTCAGCCCCAGATGCACGCTCTACATATAGTTTTGCAGCTTCTTTTGTGTCTTTAGCTCGATCAATAGCTGCTTTAATGGTTTCCTGGTCTCTTATGTATGGCGCTTCGTCACGAACGAATCGATATATATTATGAGGAAATCGAAGATTTCCAGTGACCCATCGTATTTTTGCCGCGTTAGATAGATAGTCAACTACTTTTTTTTCAAGCAACTCTAATTTAAAAGCAACTTCTATGTGTTTGAGATATATGCGACGAAGAGCTTCATCGTGATAAGAGTCAACGCCAAGCATAGTGACATATTTATTGACACCTCTGTTCGCCATGACATGCAACGCATGGCGAAGCGGTTCTTCACGCGTTGTTACTACGACACTATTCGTGCGAGACACTTCTATGAGGCGCCCAAATTGATAGGAAAACGATTGATCCGAGAAATTGTAGTAATCACCCAGTCCAAAAGGAGCATCAAAAAGAATATACTCGTCTCGATATAAATTAAGATACCCTAATTCCTCTGGTGTTGCCTGTGGCATAATTATTGGCTTATTCGGCAGGCCATGTTTTCTTCTTGCTTCTTGAAGGGCAGCCAAGGCAGTGGTTGTTTTCCCTATTCCTCCAGGTCCGGCGAGAATTAAAAAGCGGTGCGCAGTAGAAAGCGCATCCACAATTTCTTGCCATTCTTGCGGGGGCACAAAGTAACTGTTTATTAATTTGAATTCGCTATCTGGAAAAGCACCAATAGTCGTTGCCCGCATATTGCTCGGGCTTGTGAGCATATTGGTTGTTTTCTCTTCAGCGTCGCGTTTCCAATCTGTTAATAACCGTGTTGTATATTTTGTTTCATCAGCGTCTACAAGTCGTGCACACCACTGACAAAGCCAAATCCCATTGTTTGTGGATCTTCGGTATTCTTGTGTTTGTTCGGGATCATATCTAGGACCACCAGGTGCGGCAGCGGTTATATGAGCGGCAACACCAATATTAATAGCCTTCGTCAATTCGTTATGAGGCCCACTAGTTACCCTGCCACAGGCAGGGTTAGAACAAATATAAGAAACGCGTTTCGCTAACACATCTTTTACTGACTGTAAAAAATCGTCTCGCATCGTTTCAATATGTCTGGAATCTACTAGCCCAACATTATTTATTATCTGTATTACAGAAATTCTAAACTACCCTGAATAAAACATTGCGCATTACAGAATTAATACATCGTGTGATGGTTTTTAGATAAGGTTTCATGTCAGTTACACTTACATGTGCGGACTTTGCAAATAGATCGCTATTTTCGTGCCAACTGCTTTATTGCTCGGAAGTAACCATTTTCTGTTAGCCTTTTTTTAACCTCGGGGTGTAACCCTAATCCTTCCGTAAAACAACGAAATTCTATGTCGTTGAACGAGATATCCGAATCGACCATTTGCTTTATTAAAAAAAGCCATTGCATCTCTTCTTCTAGTAATTTTCTTCGCTGTTTTTCAGTGATCCTTTCTTCAAGGTCATCGGAAAGTCTTTTTCTCAAAACAAAGGAGTAGTCTACATAGTAGACTTTACTTATGTTGTGGTCGAAAAACATTTCCCAGAGGAGGAATTTCTTAAGAAGCGCGACTATTTCTTGCTCGGGCATACCCTCCGCCATAAGAGCAGCATGTTCTCTTTCCAGGAGTTCTTTCCTTTTAAGTTTATAACGCTCAATAGTGAGTGGTTTTGCAGTGTGCGTACAAAAAATAAACGCTGCTTCCGTGAGGCGGACACCCGCATCGCGAAGGTCGAGGTTTTTTTGTCCTATAGAGAAATTCTTGACCTCTGTGAGGGTCAGGTCGTTTCCATACTTCCCATATTTGTCAAAAGAAGAAAGATCTTCAAAACTTGGGTGGGTTGAGCCAAGTTCATCTCTATCATTACGTGCGTCCTTAGTACAACCGAAGAATAACAGGGGTAAAATGATCAGGATCGCAACGACAAGGTTTTTCATTGGTTTATATCCGTTTCGGGCTTATCCCAATGTTTGGTCACTTTTAATATTAAGGATTTTCAGACCTTCTTTATTTTTTGCCGGACACTACTGACATCAGATATTACTTCAGATACAAGATTGCGTGTCTCTCAGACCAGTCATATGGGTTTTCGAGCCTGACTTCTATGGAAATTATACTCCCTTGATAATCTGAACTACCTTTCGATCAAAAGAGAGTGGCGTTATCATGTAAGAGGGTCTTAATTGATGCGGATAACAGGCTTCTCACGCAGTAATAAAACCATAGTAATATAGCCATTTCAAAATAAACCATACCCCATTCATCCCCCATGGTGGTTGAACGGGGTTAATTTTTTGTGCGAGATTTCCATCGTTGTTACTCGTTAATGTCTGATGTTTAGCTCGATGGATGTCTCCGACTCCCCCCATATCCTTTCTGATGACAGAATCGTAAACGCGATCCGGGCAATCATTCGCCAGGAGCTTGCCCGGGCATTGGATGTTTTTGCTTGAGCTCGAAGAACTGGTTACGTTTGTTCTGGAGGGAGCAGATGTTGCTCTTTTGTGAATATGGATAAAAATACCTATACTTATTTTGTTTGTATGGTGTAAATATCCGTCATTCTATGACTCAGCAAGCCACTGCAACTGATAAAGCAAAAACGATTATCCTGAAGCAAGGGGGGATAATCCGTACT
>JAKSDB010000050.1 GCA_022360415.1 Chlorobiales bacterium | reverse complement strand
GTTGTCTGTTTTGTGGCAAGCTCCTCCTCACTGCATGCCGACAACATGGACAGCGCAAGCTGCCTGTCCTCGTCCAGAAGCTTTTTTGCTTCGGCAACGCTTGCGACAGCAGGCATTTTTTCAGCGGGCGGTAGCATTTCCTCGAGGGGCATGCTGTTTACATCAACCCCTTCAGGCAGCCCCCAGTCACCGGTGACAAATCCGCGCATACCCTCGCCGCACGCATTGGAAATGTGCTTGAGAAGCTGACCGGTTGCCATCCAGTTACTTCCCGTAACGGGTTTCCATTGCAAACTATCCTCATCAACAAGGTCCAGCAACCCTTCCGTAGCGGCAAAGGTTGACTCGATCTCTTTTGTTAACAGTTCTTTCCAGTTCATGATTGCCCCATTGTAAAATGATTCTGCACATACAGTGCAAAATAAGTAATCCATTTACTGGGTTTTCCTTTTTCTTCTACATCCGCCCACATTTTTCCGTTCAAAGAATTTTCCATCAGCCACTTGCCGTCCGTTGTCATTTTCTCTCTGATGATTTCCAACGGTCTTTTCAGTTGTGGTGTCGTTGGCGTTTCAAGAAGGGCCAATGCATACATTGCCTCCAGTATGTCCGAATTATAATGTAATGGAAAACCAAAGTTGACCCACCCCTGTTTCGCCATCCTCTCCCCCAAGCCATGCGAGTCCAGAAATATATCCTTTTGTGTAAAGATCCAGTGTTTAACCGTCTCTCCTTCCGGCAGATCACCACGTTTTGGCGCCTTATCCAAAACTTTCCTCCACTCTTTTCGTGTGGAAGGCACATAGACATAAACCTCGTTTTCCAGTAACTTCTTCACGAGAAGTTCTACCGCCAGGTTCACATTTACCGATCGCTTCTGAGCGGGTATTTCCGCAAAAAGAAGCAGAATTTTCGGTACAGCCATGTAACAATCCGGCAGCAAACTGTAATCCATCTCCGTACAGGTTATCCCACGATCCGTGACAATCCGGTTTGCCAAAGCCTCGGTTTCCTCGATGATTACAGGATGATCGCCATAGCCAAGACGTCT
>JAKSDB010000316.1 GCA_022360415.1 Chlorobiales bacterium | reverse complement strand
TTCTATCCCGGAAAGCTCAGGATTATCCAGACAGGGTTAAGCGATGCTACGATGGCGGTCAGGCACAGCCTTACCTACATCCATCCGGGCAAGAAAATCAAGCACCAGTTCAGCAGCATCAAAATGGCTAAAGAGAAAAATAAATGACCGAAGGCACTGTTCATTCCCGGGTCGAACCTTCAGGTTTTCAGGCATGGATGATGGCGATACGGCCAAAGACACTTCCGGCCGGTGCCGTTCCCGTCTTTGTCGGCACCTCTCTTGCAGCGGCCGATGGGAAATTTTTGCCTGTAGCGGCTCTTATCGCATTGTTGTGTGCCCTGGGTATACAGGTCGCCACGAACTTTATCAACGAGATATATGATTTTCGGAAAGGCGCCGATACCGCCGAACGTCTTGGCCCGACACGCACTGTTGCCGCAGGTTTTATTTCTGAAAAAACCATGATTGCTGTTTCGGTCATTCTGCTGCTTGCGGTTTTTCTTTTGGGCCTTTATCTGGTATATCTTGCGGGCTGGCCGATCCTGCTCATCGGTTTGCTTTCAATATTTTTTGCCTGGGCTTATACAGGAGGCCCGTATCCCATTGCCTACTCAGGGCTTGGGGATTTTTTTGTATTTATTTTTTTCGGACTGGTTGCTGTCGGAGGAACCTACTATGTGCAGGCCGGAACGGTTACCTTTCCGGTGCTGACAGCAGCAGTTGCCCCTGGGGTCTTTTCCGTCAACATCCTGCTTGTCAACAATATCCGTGATATCGATACCGACCGGAAGGTAGGGAAAATGACCCTTCCTGCAAGGATTGGCGGGGGGAATGCACGATGGCTTTACCTTGGCTTGACGGTTGTTGCCTACTTCGTTCCGGTCTGGATGTGGATGACGGGATATTCTATCTGGTGCATTCTTGCCTGGCTTTCCCTGCCGCTTGCAATCGGCCAGTTGAAAGCACTGTTTCAGAGTGAAGGCAAGGCGCTCAACGAGGTGCTTGCCGGTACGGGAAAGGTGATGACGTTCTATGG
>JAKSDB010000215.1 GCA_022360415.1 Chlorobiales bacterium | reverse complement strand
TTGCTGGTCCTTTCAGTCTCTGGCCCGGTTTCAATGATTCCCGATCGAATACGGGAAGCTGCCTGCATGATCCTGTAAGCCAAACCGGGCGAGAATAAAGTGCCCGAGGTCGTTCGACCACTCCTGGCGGCAGTGGAGAAGGGCTGATTTCCGGGACGGGAGAGGCTGCGGAAGCCTCGATACGCATATTTACAACTTCGATCTCGTCTGTATCGCTCCTGAAACCGAACCTGCCGAGATACTCATTCCTGAATTCTGCAAGTATGTCACGGATATTGTTGAACGAAACCTTGCCTTTGCTTTCTCCAGCCTGAATGGAAACCCAGGTATCGGTCCCTTTCGGGCGCAGGTCGAGATAAAGCCTGGTAGTCATCTCCGCCATGTTTTCTTCGTTACGAAGCTTTTCCGTCAGTTTGCCGGATTCGGTGCACACTTTTTTTTCCAGCAGGGTTAACAGTTCGGCAGAAAGGGTTTGCATAACGGCATGTGCCGTTCGCTCAAGGCGGTTTGACACTGCGATTCCATATGCCGAAAGGACGCTTGAAAGCGGGTGAATAACGATTGTTTTTATCCCGAGTATACGAGCCATATCGCATGCATGCTGTGGTGCGGCGCCTCCGAAACATACCAGGGTATGTTCTCTGATGTCGTAACCTCTTGAAACCGAGACTTTCTTCATTGCTCTGCACATGATCTCGTTTGCTATTCTGAGATAGCCTTCTGCAAGCTCCCGGGGGGAGTAGGAGAGATCGGTTGCGTCATTGACCGTTGAGACAAGACGGCTGAATTTTTCTTTTACAACAACGCTATCGAGTTTGCTGTCGCGAGTTTTGCCGAAAGTGCTCGGCATAAATTCGGGAATAATTCTCCCGAGCAGGAGATTTGCATCGGTAACAGTGAGCGGACCATCGAGCCCGTAACAGGCCGGGCCAGGATCCGACCCTGCGGACTCAGGACCGACAAGCAGCCTTTCATCGTCAAAAGAAAGGATCGAGCCGCCCCCTGCCGCCACTGTTTCGACATCGAGCATGTCGGTGTAAAAGGGAACACCGGAAACAGAACTTTCAAAAACATGACGGTAACCTCCATCATAACGGGAAACATCTGTTGAAGTTCCTCCCATATCGAAACCGATCGATTGTGTTATGCCGAGTTTTGCTGAAAGTGTGCCCGAGCCGACAACACCACCAGCGGGCCCTGAGAGAATTGTGTCTTTTGCGTGCAGGTCACCGGTACTGATAAGGCCGCCCGAGCTTTGCATGAATTCTATTCGTATCTGGCCGACAAGTTGTTTGAGAACGGTTGCATAGCTGAAAAGCACAGGCCCGAGATAAGCCTCGATCATGGTCGTTTGCCCGCGCTTGAGAAAGTTGATAAGCGGCATGACTTCATGAGACGCGACAACATGGCGGAAACCGGCCTTTTCGCGCGCTATGCGCGCCAGTATTTGTTCGTGAAACGGGTTTGTCCAGGAATGTTTCAGGACAATCGCAAGATTTTCGTATCCGGACGCACGAATTTCCTGCAAGGTTTTTTCAACATCTGAAGAGTCTATCTTTTTAAGAATGCTGCCGGAGGCATCTGTTTCTTCATCTACGCCCCTTACATAACTGTAGATGGGCTGGGGTTTGAGGGTTTTCAGATTGAACAGCTCCGGACGCGTTCCGTTTCCTATGGCAAGCAGGTCTTCAAATCCTTTTGTTATACACAGGGCAGAAGGAGCGCCTTTCCTTTCAAGCAGAGCGTTGGTGGCAACAGTGGTTCCGATGCGGATGCATCCTATCATTGCAGGATCTAAAGCTTTTTGCGGAGAAAGTTTCAGGATCGACCTGATCCCTTCAATACCCGCATCTTCATAGGATTGCGAGACTGAAAGGAGCTTGCGTGTGTGCAGCTTCCCATCCGGGTCGAAACCTACAATATCAGTAAAGGTCCCTCCCCGGTCCAGTGCGAAAATCCATTTCTGCTCTTTATTGATGTTCATCGTTATGGTTTTATGGTTGTCTTACAGGAAAATATTACAGGAACCTCTATTTATTGTCATGAGCGGTTCAAGTGCAAGGCGAACGGAGCCAGAGAAACCGGAGTGTACACGGGAGTACATGAGGATTTCGAGCACCGATCAACGATGAAATTGGAGCGCGTAATAAATCGAGGTGCCCTTATGAAAGAAAGAATGTTGCTGTGAAGACTGCAAACATGTCGGCTGAGGCTCTTGTGGTACAGGTCGAACCGGTCGAAACCGGTGGAGAGAGGTGCAGATTGATAAGATTGCGAACGCCGGTCGTGCGCTCACGATTCCTGACCGGCTTTTTGCCTTTATTTTGCTAAATTTTAGAAAGTATTTCTGTGCCATCATAGTTCCGGTTCTAATAACATATTCAAATTAAAACTGTTATGGATATAATCATTAATGACAGGACATGTCGGGGAGAAATTGGCGAGAAGCTCTCCAGGGTTGCACAGGAAAGCAAGGCTCACGTCGGCTATGTTTGCGCCGGTCTCGGGATCTGTCAGACCTGCTATGTGACAGTATTCGAAGGAAACGAATGCCTTTCAGCCTTGAGTGATGTCGAGAAGGCTTTTCTGTCGGAAAAGCAGATCAGGGAAGGTGCAAGGCTTGCGTGCCAGGCGACGATTGTAAGTGAAGGGATGATACGCATTCTTTCCCGTCCGGAAGAGGTAAGACGCATGGTGCTGAACAATCCTCTTTCACTCTTCAGCTATAGTGTGGATATGGGAAAAGCTGCCGCCCAGAGGTTTATCCCCGGCGTCACAAATGTTATCGACAGAATACAGAAAGGGGAAATGCAGGGACAGGCAGCACTGGACGAGGCATTCGCGGGTATGGGATCAGCATTGCAATCCAGCATCGATGCGGCAAGACAGTCCATTCCATTCAAGGAGCAAATCAACACCATGGTTGATTTCTGCAAAAAAATGCTGCCACTTTCCGACCGTTTGCAACCAAAGGTACAAGAAGAGAAAATAGAGCGTGTTGTATTAACGATCGCGGGAGAAAAGAAAAAAGAACAACCAGGGGTGATTGCCGGGCTTGAGCCGCTTGGTTTTGTAGTTTCCGACAAGCTTGGAAGTGCCGGTATTTTTACCTGCCCGGAGTTGCTTGAGCGCGGAAAAACACCAGCTGGAAGGAAAGAGCTCGCCGAACAGTGCGATCTGTCAACAAAAGAGATACTTACTCTCGTTAATTATGCCGATTTGTGCAGAGTTAACGGTATAGACATAACGATCGCCAAACTGCTTGAGGCGTCGGGGGTAGACACGGTTCCCGAGCTTGCTCAGCGTAATCCGGACAACCTTCATAAGAAAATGCTTGAGGTCAACAAAAAGGAGAACATTCTTCGACCGGAACCTCCCGCTGAAAAAGTGAGTAACTGGATAGCAGAAGCCAAAACATTGCCAGGAGTAATCGTCTATTAGAAATTCGGACAAGAAAACCGCCAACATTGCCGTGTTAAGCAAAAAACGCACTAACGAGCCTTTTTTTCTCTTTGAGAGAGTCTTTCAGCTATTTTTTCAACTATGAACATGTATACCGAAAGGCCTCGGCAAAGAAGTTATGGTATCGTTATTACCGGCGGCAGCAGGGGACTGGGTTACGCGTTAGCCCGGGAATTTCTTTTCCACGGTGACCGCGTTCTTATTACCGGAAGAGACGGGGAAAACCTCGATCTGGCTCTTGAATCGCTCAAGACCGAAATCAAAGGATGCGAGATATATGGGCTTTGCCGGAACGTCAACGATACTGAAGACCTCGGGCTTTTCAGATCTTTTGTTGTAACCCGTCTGGGACAGGTAGACCGCTGGATCAACAACGCCGGCACGGCAGGTTTGCGCAAGGCTCCACTATGGGAGATCGATGAGCAGGATATTCTCGAAACCTGTACAACGAATCTTTTCGGGTCGTTACTGATGTCGAGACTTGCAATTGAAATAATGAGTCGCCAGCCATCGGAAGATGTACCGTTGTATCACATATTCAACATGGGCTTTTCCCCGTCTGGTGCAAGGTTTTCCAGATCGAATGTGCCTCATAAGGCATCAAAACTCGGTGTTGCCGCCGTCAGCCGTTTTCTCAGGAAGGAACTGCAAGAACAGGGGTTCAAGGCTATAGGAGTTCATGAACTGAGCCCGGGTCTGGTCAAAACCGGCCTTCTCCTGAGAGATACAGAAGCCGATACCCGTGATTTTCTCGAATGCGTCGCGGAATCACCGGAAAAAGTAGCCGCAAAACTGGTTCTGAAAATCAGAGGAGCACACAGTGCCGGTGGCCGAATCCGTTACCGGTCGCTCGCCGGCATGGGTCTGCATATATTGACGCAATTCGGCTTGAAAAAGTTGGTCAGGCCACTCAGGGAGAATTTACCTTTCGGGAAAAGGCAAAATTCAAAATTAAAAAGTCATAACAGAACCCTGCATTTCTAACAATCAATTCAACAGCGTCATTGCTTTAGCGCAACCTGCTTGTAATAGTGCTCAAACGACTCCCGGGGAGCAGCTTCCTGCTGGATAAGCTCGAAGGTCAGATTCCGGGCTTCCGAAATCCAGAGCGCTTCCACAGCGGCTTCGGCGACATCGCTGCGATTGATTGTTCCGGTCTCGATTCTGTCTCCCTTATCGAACAATATTGCATGCTGCAGCGGTCCGTCCTCATCGATCAATCCGCCTGGTCTTAGAATGGTATAGCCGAAACCCTGCTCACCATAGAGCCTTCGAACCTCGTTCTCACCCTCGAGCTTCATGGTCAATACGTTTCCATATTTGTTCAGTGGGTGGTCGGGCTTGGTAACGGCCAGAGAACTGACAAGAATGAATCTTTTAACACCAAGTTTTTTCGATCGAGAAGCAAAACGTACAACACCGTCTCTATCGATAGCGGAAGGAGGCGGCGACTCCGGGTCCATAACATTTCCGCCGACAGCACAGATAACGGCATCGGCATTCTTCACCGCTGCATCGATATCACTCTCACTCTCGATGCTCCCTATGGTAAGTCGATCGACCACTTCCGGCCCGAACAGTTCCAGGGCTTTTTCTCCGGATCGCACGAAAAGACGGTAGTCAATACCATAATGCTGAAGACGTTTTACCACCCATTGACCTGTTCGACCGGTAGCGCCGGCAACAAGAACCGTTCCTGAATATTGCATTCGCTCAAAGTCAAGAGTTAAAAAAAGTCAAAAGGAAAAAGGCAAAGGTCAAAAACGTGACGCTATCTATAAATCAAACCTCACTCTATGCAGAATTCACAAAGTTTTTTTTCCTGCCAAGATATCATTAAAAAAACCGTCGAGAGCAATTCAAGAGCGAGACACCTTTCTGGCAATAGCTATTAAAAAAACGCAGCAATCGAAACGCGCAGCACGTTTTTTACCCAAAAAGTGAAAACTTTACGTTAAGAATCATGGTCAAATCCACAAGACCGTGCAAAACAAATACTGAGGGGAGATCACGGTACCAGAAAAAACAGAGAGCCCAGCTTCCGGCAATCAGAATCTGTGTCGGCATGAACAACGGCTTCAAAGGGCTTGCCTGATTGACATGTTCCGGCAACAAATCGATCCAGAAAAGCCCGTGGATCAGTCCACTGTACACCATAAAGACAATGACCCCTGTAATAAACTCGGTTTGTTTCGGAATCAATTGCCATGAGTCTTGAGAGAGCTTGCCGGCAAGCTTTTCACCAACGACAAACATTGCATAAAAAATAAAGGTTTCGGCAATACCGTTGCCTATGGTAAAGACGATGACCGAAGCGATATCGAGGGGCCTGCCTCCATCAAAAGTAGAGCTCGTGTATACCCATGCGTTGAAAGCGACGATAAGCAGAGATAAGCCGAGCAGAACCTTGCGGCGTAAATCAAAATCGGTATTGAAGCTGAAAGCCTCCTTTCGGAAAAACACCAGTCCGATAACAATTGCTATGAACCAGTAGGTAAAAATCTTCATTGGCACTGACCATTCCATAACGTCTTTTATTTTAATTTTTTATTAAACATAGCAGTCACACATTTTCTGCAGCATGATAGGAGCTTCTGACATACGGCCCCGCCTGCACATTTGCAAAACCAGCTTCAAGCGCATACTCCCGGTAACGCTCGAAACCTTCCGGCGTTACATAGGTATGAACAGGGAAGTGCGCTAAAGAAGGCTGCAAATACTGCCCGACGGTTACATGTTCGCAGCCAATGCCGGCAAGATCGTCAAGCACCCTTTTAACCTGCTCTTCTGTTTCGCCCATTCCGACCATTAATCCCGATTTGGTGCGAAGAGCATACTCACGTTTAGCCATGCGAAGCACATCGAGAGATCGGAAGTAGCCAGCCTCCGGCCTGATGGCGTCATACAGAGCCGGAACGGTTTCAACATTGTGATTCAGCACGTCAGGGCGCATGCTCATAACCCTGTGAAGTGAATCCCGCTTGCCCTGGAAATCAGGAATGAGACATTCAATGGTCACATGCGGCAGTTCCTTTCTTATTGCCTCAATGGTTGCTGCCCAGGCAGTTGAACCGCCGTCCGGCAGGTCATCGCGGGTAACGCTTGTCAGAACAACATGGCTCAAACGCATCAGCTTTACAGCCCGTGCTATCTTGCAGGGTTCGTCGTCAGAGGGCTGCGGCAATGTTTCAGAAGCTGTTTTCACCCCGCAGAACCAACAGCTCCGGGTGCACACATCACCAAGAAGGAGAAAGGTTGCCGTTCCCGAAGACCAGCATTCATGGCGGTTGGGACATTGTGCTGACCTGCAAACCGTATTGAGACTGCTTTCCGATAGCAGCATTTTGGTAGAAGCAAATCTGTCCGCCCCGGAAAGCCGTATTTTAAGCCAGTCGGGTTTTTTCAGTAATCTCATCCTTATCCTTCCAACAGTTTTAAAAATGTAAATATAGTGAAGGCAGAACCTTTTTTTCCTTACTTTATCCGGGGAGTTAACTATCTATTCAGGCAAAAAAACTTGTATAATTGTTTTATGGGAAACCTCGAACATCTTTTCGAACAAAACAGAAAATGGGCGGAAACGGTAAAGGAATCCGACCCTGACTTTTTTCTGAAACTTTCACAGCAGCAGAATCCCGAGTATCTCTGGATAGGCTGCTCAGACAGCCGGGTCCCCTCAAACCAGATAGTCGGCATGCTTCCCGGCGAGATTTTCGTGCATCGCAACATCGCCAATGTTGTCGTCCCTTCAGACCTGAACTGTCTTTCCGTGATCCAGTATGCCGTTGAAGTCCTGAAGATCAAACATATCATTGTTTGCGGCCATTACGGTTGCGGCGGGGTAAAAGCGGCTATGGAGACGGATGACCATGGGCTGATCGACAACTGGCTTCACCATATCAGGGATGTTTATCGTGCTCATAGCACCGAAATCAATGCGATAGAAGACGAAGCCCTAAAGTTCGATAAGATGTGTGAACTGAATGTTATCGAACAGGTAGCCAACGTCTGCAACACAACCGTTGTCAGGAATGCATGGAAAAACGGGCAGGAATTGTCGGTTCACGGGTGGATTTACAGCATCGAAAACGGTATTCTGCGTGACCTCGGGGTATGTGTTACCGGTATCGGAGAAATACCGGCTGTCAATAAATAATCCCCATCCGGTTATACACAACGTGGCTTGCAGGAAAGCCTTTCCCCGGATGGAGACCGTTGCCGCTCAAACTGTTAGCGTTTCCCCCCCTGCATTCTTTTTTCCTTCATCGTACCCAGAATCAGACGGCGGGTATCGAGTTTCTTTTTTTGCTCGTCAGTCAGGATACTTCGCAGGTATACAACCCCTTTGGTTCGCTCTGCCGTTATTTGACCGCGGATAACGCCCATTCTGGTTGACAAGCGATCGATTTCCTTCATGTTTGGCACTTTGGCGCTTACGGCTTCAGCAAGGTCTACACGTACCGTCTCCAGATCTGAACGCAGCTTTATCATCTTTTTGTGCCGCATGATTCTGTCATTTTTTAAAAGATCGATCTGGTTATCCGTCAGGTCCAGCCCCGCAAACATCCCCGGTTTCCCGGCCATTCCGCCAGGCCCGGGCCTCGCATCCAGTGTCGTCAAGGGAATCAGCATCAAAACAGCAAGCATAATCATCATTGTTTTCCCTTTCCAATTCATATTTTTTCCTCCTTTTCTTATCATGGTTATCCGAATTATTGAACGAGATAGTTTGAAAGAGAATCGGTAAAACCGTAATCCTCATAGCTGAAGTCCGCATCGTAGTCCGCAATACCGCTACCTATTCCAACAACCTCCAAATCTTCAGCATAGGCTTCGAGGACCTGCAGCCTGGTCATTTCCGTACTGTCATTCGAGAAAAATACCGGTGACAGAACGATCATAAGCAGCACAGCAGCCGCAGCCAGAACGGGAACCGCCAGTCTGATGATTCTGAAATCATTCCTTTTTGCAGACCCTGCCCAGGCAAGAACGGTATCAGCCAGCCCATCGACCGCATCTACAGTATCTCTTTCTTTCAGCGCTTGAACAGCAAGTGAATATTCTTCAACTTCCCGGCGGCATTTCGGGCATTGTGCAAGATGCTTATCAAGATCCTGTTGCCGATCGCTGTCAATAAATCCCAGTGCCCTGTCAGCGATCAACTCTTCAGCTTTTCTGCAGTTCACAATATCCTCCTGCTTTTTCGTAATGCTCTTTAAAAGCCATTAAACCCCTTCGTAACCGGGTTTTCACCGTTTCTATCGGAATACCCAGCAGTTCCGCTATTTCATGAAGCTTCATATCCGCCTCAAAACGCAGCGCGAGACATTCCCGATACTTTGGTTTCAATTTCTGCAAAGCATTCTGCACAAACTCTTTTCGCTCATTCTCCATCAGGCCTTTTTCAGCCGTTTCCTCCACGATTTCCACCGGCATGCCGTCACTTTTGGGTATTTCACGCCTCTTTCTCAGCCGCTGACGCCCAAGGTTCAAGGCAAGCTTAAAAAACCAGGGTTCAAAGGGCCTTTCGGGATCAAACCTGTGTCTTTTTTCATACGCATGCACAAACACATCCTGACTGTAATCCTTGGCATCATCAACTGAACCTAACAACTTCAGCCCGATCCCGAACACAGAACCCTGGTACTGTCCAATCACTTCCTGAAGAGCCTCGTGGTCTCCATCATGAAATCTCTTTGCGCTGTCCTGGTCGATCCCTGCCATCGGCTCTTTTTAATTTCTATGCACGGGGGCGAGAAAAGGTTTCATCCTGATGAGAAATTAAAATCCTTTTTTCTACATAAGACGACAGAAACCGACCCGGCCTTTCGAAAAGCGCTCATGCAGATATACCACAGGATCGCCGAAGTCGTTTTTGCGTATAATCCTTCTCTTTGGTATTTTCTTGTTATAATTATGTTTACCGTTGCCTTGCAGAAAAAGTTTTACCCGTCAGTCCCGCAATACCTCTCTCTACGATGGCTCGATGCTTTCATTTCATACAATCCCTAACAAAAAAAAGCGCTTATGGAGAAGATCTTTTCAACCATCACACCGATCCTCAGTTCCGTTCGTTCCACACTGATGGCCCGCAAAAATGTGGTAGCCACCGGTGTAGGCTACAAAGTTACCGCAGGTAAAAAAACCGATCAATTGAGTATCATATGCTCCGTGGAACAAAAGGAGCCTTCCTCAAAACTGTCAAGCTCGGATTTGTTGCCGCAGTCCATAGGAGACATCCCGACCGATGTAGTCGCAACAGGGCGCATACGTGCTTTTCAATCTCCAACCGACAGGCTCCGGCCAGCCCCCGGCGGCGTGAGCATCGGTCACTTTGAAACCACTGCCGGCACATTGGGGTGTCTGGTTCAAAAAGACGGACAAACCTATATTCTGTCAAACAATCATGTACTGGCAAACAGTAACGATGCGGCCATCGGAGACTCTATACTACAGCCGGGACCCTACGACGGCGGGCAAAATCCTGCCGATCAAATCGCAGAACTACGTGAGTTCGTACCCATCCATTTCACTGATTCGCAGAGTCAATGCCCGATTGCAAACGGTATCGCCGATTTATGTAACGGACTGGCTTTTCTGTCAGGCAGCAGCAGTCGGCTTCAGGCCATCAGCATCCAAGAGAGCGAAAACCTGGTCGATGCAGCTATTGCTCTTCCCTTAAAGCCAAATGACATTAAAAACGAAATCCTGCACGCTGGCACAATTGCAGGGTCAGCCGAAGGTGAACTGGGTATGGCTATTAAAAAAAGCGGACGCACCACGGGCTTTACCACCGGAGAAATCCAACAGGTGGATGTAACTGTAAGCGTACAGTATGGAGGCGGAAAAGTCGCCCAGTTCAGCGACCAGTTACTGGCAGGAGCCATGAGTCAGGGTGGCGACAGCGGTTCAGCGGTATTGAATGAAGAAAACCGTTTAATCGGCCTGCTGTTTGCCGGCAGCGATCAAACGACCGTTATAAACAGGATTCAAAACGTCTTT
>JAKSDB010000087.1 GCA_022360415.1 Chlorobiales bacterium | reverse complement strand
GAGCCTCATCCGTGGGATAACATCGAAGTTAAATACCCTGTCGGTGCCAAAACAAACGGCCGTGTTGTTTCCATTACCGATTATGGTGCGTTTGTCGAGATTGAGAAGGGAATCGAAGGGCTTGTTCACATTTCCGAGATGAGCTGGACACAGCACATCAAGCATCCGGGACAATTCGTTACCCTCGGTCAGGAGGTTGAATGCGTCATCCTCAATATCGACAAAGAGCATACAAAGCTTTCGCTTTCCATGAAGCGGGTCAACGAAGACCCTTGGATTGCGCTTTCCAAGAAATATGTCGAAGGCTCGGTTCACAAGGGGAATGTCAGTAATATTACCGATTTCGGGGTTTTTGTTGAGCTTGAACCCGGGGTTGACGGTCTGGTTCATATCTCCGATCTTTCATGGACCAAGAAAATCCGTCACCCGAGCGAGCTGGTAAAAAAGAATCAGGAGCTTGAAGTCAAGGTATTGAAATTCGACGTGAACGCGCGTCGTATAGCGCTTGGCCACAAACAGATCAATCCCGACCCCTGGGATGAATTTGAACAGAAATATGCTGTCGGATCCGAATGTTCCGGAACAATATCACAGATCATAGAGAAAGGGGTGATTGTTATCCTGGACGGGGATGTTGACGGTTTTGTTCCCGTATCCCATCTTCTTCAGGGAGGAGTAAAGGATATCCATGTTTCCTTCAAGGTGGAGGACGAGCTTCCTCTCCGTGTGATAGAGTTTGACAAGGAAAACAAGCGGATCATTCTTTCCGCGCTTGAGTACTTCAAAGACAAAAGCAAGGAAGAGATCGAAGAATACTTGCAGGCTCATCCCAATGAAAAGAAAGAGATTGAAGATGCGAGCGCAGAGCTGGAGCCTCAATCCAAATCGGACGACAAGGCGGAAAACAAGGCAGCCGGCGAGTAGACCACCTGCCGGTTGTATTCAACAGAAAAGCCTTTTCCGGTGAACCGGGAGAGGCTTTTTCTGTTGCTCAATACCCGTAACTTTTCAGCATTGTTTTTTTCTTTCTCCAATCAGGTCTGACTTTTACAAACAGCTCAAGAAAAACCGGTCGACCGAGAAGTTCCTCGATATCCTTTCTTGCTGCCACGCCGAGTCTTTTCAATGCGGCCCCTTTTTTCCCGATAAGGATATGCTTCTGTGAGTCGCGCTCAACGACGATTGAGCTGCGGATAACGTCTTTTTTCGAGGGGTCGTTTTCATGCTGCTCCCTGAATTCATCAATAAGCACTTCCGTAGAGTAGGGTATTTCCTGGCCGTAATGCAGAAAAACTTTTTCACGAATAATTTCGCTGACGAAAAAACGTTCGGGCGCAGTGCTGAGAATGTTTTCGGGATAGAGTGGAGAATCCAGCGGCAAAAAGGGCAGCAGAGATTGGACAAGGTCATCTATTCCTGTACCTTGTAGTGCGGAGAGCGCGATGACTTTTTCAGGTTTCCACCGGTCCCGGATAATGTTCATTGCTTCTTGCCGCGCTTCTTTTTTCAGCAGGTCAGCCTTGTTCAATACCACAATGACCGGTTTTTGTGTGTCATTCAGCCATCTTTTGAAAAGTGAATCGGCGAATTCCCTGTCCAAAAGGAGGTCTCTTTTCGAGACGGGGAGCATGGCTATGATAACATCCGCTTCTTTTAGCGTTGTACGTGTAGTTTTCAGCATCGACTGATGCAGTTCCTGCATTGGGTTCATAATACCCGGTGTATCGAGAAAGATTATCTGGCATCGGTCATCATGGTAAATACCGGTTATTTTTTTTCTTGTGGTTTGTGGTTTGGGAGTGACAATGGAGAGTTTATGATCAAGAAGCCTGTTGAGCAGGGTTGATTTCCCGGCGTT
>JAKSDB010000419.1 GCA_022360415.1 Chlorobiales bacterium | reverse complement strand
TGTTGCTGACAGTCATTGCGCTATATTGAAGGTGCTCTGAATAGTATATTATACCAATTTAGGGACTCCTTTTGCACAATAGCAAAGGGATTTTCCTGTAAGCAGGTCTGAAACAAGTGTTATGAAAAGTACAGGAATCCTTTTCAGCTATAGTATAGTAATCGTTTTTCTCCTTTTTCCGTTGCCCGGCGGAACATCCGCAGCTCAGGCCGGCAGCCGTTCGACCGGCGATATCCTGCAAGACGATGCGGAACATTTCGCTCGTGATTTCAGGGATATTTTTTCTGCCCCTGCCCGTTTTGACGCAAGCGACTGGATTACATTGGGTGCCGTTGCGGGTTCTGCCGCCGCCGCCGCGTTATGGGCTGACGAACCGGTCAGGGAGTACATGCTCGACAACCGCTCTGTTTTTACCGATGATCTGGTTTCCGTCGGAGATTTCTACGGAAAACTGTCGACAGGTTACTATCTGGGATCCGCTCTTTACGTGACCGGAATTGTCAGCGGTGACGACTGGATTCGCTATACCGGCAGAGCCGTACTTGAAGCGCATACCTTTTCACTGCTTATAACGGGTGTCATCAAGGCGGTTTCCGGCCGGTCGAGACCATACCGTTTTGAAGGTAACAGACAATTCAGCTGGTTTGAAACTGAAAACAGCCGGTGGTCTTTTCCATCCGGTCATGCGACTGCTTCTTTTGCAATATCATCCGCGTTGAGCCGAAGGATCGACAATCCCTGGGCGACAGCGGGTCTTTATGCGCTTTCAGGTGTTACCGTCCTTGACAGAATCTACGATGATAAACACTGGTTATCCGATACCATTGTCGGAGCGGCAATAGGAACGGCGGTAGGACTTGCGATCGGCGACATGATAAACGAAGAAGAGGCGGAAAGGAAAAAAGGAGGGCTGGAAGCCTTGAATGAGCGACCGGTGGAACTGCTGCGTTTTTCGAAGAGCTTTTAGTTTTTCAACTATTGAGAAAGTTGCAACTCTCTGCGTATTGAATGTATAGGTCGTATAAGATCTTGAGTATATAGGATCCTATAGGACTTATGGGACCTATAGGACCTATATATTTAATGTGTCTTTCTATGGCTTGTTTTGCGATAGCCATGCTATTATCTCCTGGGGTGTTTCCACAAGTTTTTTTGCCCCGCTTTCCAGGAGCTCCTTTTTTGCCCTGAACCCCCAGAGCACCCCAAGCGGGTACATGCCCGCGGCCCGGGCTGTCAGCATATCCACTTCTGTATCACCTGCATAAAGGATTCCGGACGGGTCAACACCCATCTCTTCTGCCATGAGCAGGGCGCCCTCTGGGTCTGGTTTGTGGCTCAATCCGTCGCGATGTCCCATAACGCAGTCAAACTTCCAGTCTTGTAATAATGTTTCAACACAGAGCTTTGTAAACCTGTCGGGTTTGTTCGAAAGAACACCCGTTTTTATCGGGCTTGCCTGAAGCCAGTCAAGAAGTTCGTCAATACCGGGGTAAGGCCGTGTGTTGTCCTTCCATGATACCGCATAGTGTTCCTGCATCTCCTGCTTGAGCCTTTCAAAAAGATCGCGCATGTTCCGGAACTCTGCAGGCAGTGCTCTTCTGACCAGTTCGCTCATGCCGTAACCGATGAGATAACGGATTTTTTCGTGGCTGTGAAGAGGGAGCCCGTTCTTTTCGAACACGCAGTTCAGGGTGTTTGCAAGGTCTGTAAGTGAATCGAGCAGCGTGCCGTCGAGATCGAAAATAACTGCCTTGAATTTCATTGCTTTTTTCTGTTTCGCCAGGCAGAACAAATGGTACGGATTATTTCAATACCGGTGTAGCTGATGTGGAGCAAGGTAACAAAATAAACCGTCAAAAAACATGTGAAAGCAAAAGAAAGAAGGCTGTTATGAGCGAGGCGGCAATCAGGTTCATAAAAAAGCCGAGCCGCAGCAGTGTTCTTATGGAGATTTTTTCAAGCCCTCCGAAGGCGAGAGCGTTGACAGGCGTTGCGACGGGGCTCATGTATGCTCCTGAAGCGGCAACGGTTACGAGGAGGAGCAGGAGAAGCTGTTCATTGGGAAAAACAGGCTGCAAGGTGACAATAACTGCGGCGAGCACAGAGAGAACGGTTGTGTTGTTAAAAAGTTCAGTTGCAAATATGGTGGAGAGGGCGGTGCTCCCGAAAAGCAGGGGAAGATTGTCGGCATAGGAGGTTACCTTGTCCCCGAAAATACCCAGACGGGTAAAAAGCCATCCGTCGATTTCGGTTGTTGCAGGATTGTCACCGATAGAAATGATTAACAGCAGCAGAAGCACGGTGATAATCATGAGGAGAAATCCGAACCAGGGGATTTCGAGCATGATCCTGTTGATCGACAGTACGGAGTTGAAGTTGTGTATGGAAAGAGAGGAGAAGGATTCTCCGGAAAAACGTTTCCAGAAAAAGTTGATCATGCTAAGCAGGGCACGGTCGAGTGCTCTCCAGGCTTTGCCGGACGGCATGCCAAGCCTTGTTTCGAGCTGCTCAAGCGTTTTGCTGAGAAAAATCACAGGAAAGGCGGCGAGAAACAGCAGGAGAAAGACGAGGTTTTTGAAGGCGTTTCTTGCGGTAGCCGCTTTGCGCGGAAAGATAAACGAGAAATAAAGAAAGACTGCGAGATAGAGGATAAAAGAAAGGTCGATGATATTCAGGCCGGCTAACAGGGGGGAAGGTTTGAAAAGAAACTGCAGGGCGCTGAGAACGAGAGTAAGAACAACATTGCTTACAAAAAAAACAAGAGGTCTTCCGGGAAGGAGGGGCGGGGCACTCTGCCGTGAGGTCGGAACCGAAGGTTCGATGTTTGCAGGGGTGTTTGCCAGAAGGAGCCATCTTCCGGCAAGAATGAGCGTGAGCGAAGCAGGAACACCGACAAGAAGCCATGAAAAAAAAGTAACATGTTCGGTTCCCGGCAAAGACTGCTCTGCCGCAAAACCGGCTGCGGCCACATTCAGCGGGCTGCCCGTCAGGGAAGCCATGCCGCCTGTATTTGCCCCGAAAATCAGCGCACAGTAGAAGAGGGCGGCAAGTCTCTTGCGGTTTTCGACTTTTTCGAAAACAGCCATCAGTTTTCGCACCACGGGGAGCATGGCAAGGACCACAACGGTGTTGGAGAAGAAGATTGACAGGCTGTAGGAGAGAAGCAGCGTAGCCGTCAGGAGCCCTCCTGTGGTCGTTCTGGAATGGCTGAGATAATAGGTGATAAGCCTGGTATGTGCTTTTGCCGCAATCAGTATCTGTGAGAGCAGAAAACCGATTGTAATAATAATGCCATTCTGGAGCCAGTCCATGTTTTTTATTGGAGAGATGTGGCAATGAGGATATCTGAACCACGAGTTTACAGAATCTTTACCAAACCGTAACCATTCAACAACATTCTTTTGAGTATCTCTTTATGAACGGAATAAAAAAAGAGCCTTCATGAAAACCTTTTTCAAGGTGAGCAATTTGCGTGTGAACCTGTTCGGCAAACTTCCGTTTCTGAAACCGCTCGAATCATTGCTGTTGAGGTTATTCATGATCCCGACCTTTTTTCTTGTTCGTGCCAATGGTCTTGAGCATATAAAGGACAGAAACGGCCCGGTAATTTTTGCGTTCAACCACAACAACGCTCTCGAGTCGGTGCTGGTGCCGGCATGTCTTGTCTACCATAGCGGCGGAAAAAAGATAAGCTTTATTATCGACTGGATGTTTGGAAAGATACCGTTGCTGGAACAGTTGTTCAAGCTCATGGATCCTGTTTATGTCTACCATAAGCGTTCCCCTCTGAGGTTTATTGAATCAAAAAGGCCGAAAACAGGAAAAATGCGCGATACCGTTTCTCTCTGCTGTGAAAGACTCAGGGAAGGAAAACGTGTCGGTATATTTCCTGAGGGAAAAAGAAACAGCGACCCGCACAGGCTTCTCAGGGCAAAACCGGGTATCGGGCATATCGCTCTGATATCGGAAGCTCCTGTCATTCCCGTGGGGATCAATTGCGTATCGGGAAAGAAAAGAAAAAAAGTACGTGCCCTGGGAAGGATGACACTCAATATCGGCAAACCGCTGCATTTCAAAAACCTTTCAAATGCCTATCGTCGGGCAGGAGCCGCCGGCTCTCCGTCAGTCCCGACAGAAAGGGAGCGGCATATGCTCGCCCATGAAGCGGCAACAAGGATTATGTCTGTCATAGCAGGGCTGTGCGGCAAGGAATACATCTATTCGGCACACATGGAAAAACCCGGTACTACAACAAAGGCGATCAGGAACAATAACAACCATACCATCAAGGAGGTCATATGTCCTGTATAACCGTTGAAAGGGTATTGTCCGACGAGGCACGCAAAGATGCCATTGACATTGTCGAGCAGGTATTCAGGAAGGAAAAGAAGTGGATCAGTGCCTCGCAGGAGCAGCTTCCCCAGACCCTTGAGGAAACCGGTCGTTACTCATGGTTTCTGGCAAAAGTTGACGGCAGGCCCGCCGGTGTGCTGCGGCTGATGTATGATCCGCCGCTCGAGCTTCCCCGGGAATATGATGTCAGGCTGCTTCCGGGAGTGAATATCGAAAAAATGAAAGAAGAAGGGCGTTACGTTGAAATCGGCCGTTTTATGATCCGGAGCGAGTTCAGGAAAAACCCGCGCATCGCCCTCCGCCTGATGCGAACGGCTACCGGAGAGGTGCTTGAAAGGGACTATACCCATTTTATAACCGATGTTTTTGAGGGAGAGCCCCATTCCCCCCTCAATTTTCACACGAGGGTTCTTGGGTTTGAAGTGATCGGCAAGCACCTGTTCGGCGATCTGAATTGCAGCTCTACACGTATTATCCTGACGCTCGATATCGTGAAAGTGTACCGCAGGATCAGGAACAACCGGAGCAGGGTTTACAGTGAGCTGACCGAAGGCATGAGAGGAATTCTTGAGAGAAAGCTTGCGGCTGCCGGTTCCCGGGTGTAAACCGGCCCGGGATTTTTATCAAAAGCGGGATGTGATATGCTGAAACTTGAGGAGCTGAGGAAAACGATCAAGGGTGAGATTTTTGTCCAGGAAGATGTGGCAAAACACGGCATCAAAAAGGCGACCGGAGTTGCCGATATTCTGGTCAAACCGGCAGGCAGGAAAGATCTGATGAAGGCCCTTCAACTGCTCAGGAAATCCCGTTTCCCTTACGTTGTTATCAATAAAAAAGGC
>JAKSDB010000228.1 GCA_022360415.1 Chlorobiales bacterium | reverse complement strand
TGCGCCAACCTGTTTTCCGTCCTTCCACGCTGTCACAACCTTGTAACTGCTCTGAAAGGCCTGCCTGATTGCTCCAATGTCTCTTTTCTTCCCGAATCCCGCAACAAGCCCAACCTCTTCATAGAGATTGTCCAAAGCATTCCAGTCAACACTGTTTATTCCTGTTTTGTACTCGACCATAACACGCTCTATGCTTTTTCCGGCAAACGTTTCCCAGCTACATGGTTTTTCAAAAATATCACCAGCCGTGAAACAAGGAAATTGACCCAAGCGGCACAAACAAAAGGCAGCCCGAAAGCCGCCTTTAATCTATGAATCTGTTATATCACCCAACAAGCTGTCAAGCCATATGCCGCCAGAAAACACAGCGGGCGGGCACACAGGCCCGCCCCTACATCAAATCAACTGTCAGCCAATTTTTCCTTTTCCCTTTTGACTTTCCTTACTGCCACCCCCCGACAATCTCGAAAATCTCCCTGTCACCGATCGGGGCGGGAACGGAAGCCGAAGGTTCCTTGGAGAGAAGGAAATCCGCAATTTCATTGTATGGCTTGACGCACTCTTCCTTGTCCGGCCCGTCTTCCATCTGGAACATGGTCTTTCCGGCAAAACGGCTTTTACGGATCAATTCATGGTAGGGAACCCGTGCAAGAAGCTTGGTACCGACCTTGTCGGCAAACTGTTCGAGCATGTTGGTACCCCCTCCCTTGACATAGTCCACACGGTTGGCGACAATTCCGGCAAGCTGCACCTTGTAGCGCGTACTTTTCTGCTCGATTGCCATACAGAGACGGTTTGCCGCGAAGATGCTGTCGAAGTCGTTGGTAGCGATAATCACCGCATAATCGGCATAGGTCAACGGTGCGCTGAACCCGCCGCAAACAACGTCCCCAAGCACGTCGAACAGAATAACATCGTAACGGTCATAAACCCCGAGCTCCTGCAACAGTTTTACGGCTTCACCGACCACATATCCGCCGCAGCCGCTTCCCGCCGGAGGGCCTCCGGCTTCGAGGGCGTCAACACCTCCAAACCCGGTCTCGATGATATCTTCTTCGGTCAGTTCCTCGTGGTGAAAATCGACCTCTTCAAGCGCCTC
>JAKSDB010000237.1 GCA_022360415.1 Chlorobiales bacterium | reverse complement strand
GGCAGATCATGATCAACGGTGAATCCTACAAGGTGATTGTTGCCGAAGCTGCCAAGAAAGCGCTTGAATACAACAGGAAAGAGACCGGTGTCGATCAGAACCACTTTGAAAGGGTCTTTATCAGTGAGCTGATTCATGACAAAAACGATCCTAACAGGGTTGCCGGTGCTATCGGTTTCAGCGTGAGGGAAAACAAAGTCTATGTCTTCACCGCCAAAACAATGCTGCTTGCCTGCGGCGGAGCGGTTAACGTCTACAGACCGCGCTCGACTGCCGAAGGCCAGGGTCGAGCATGGTATCCGGTCTGGAATGCCGGTACCACCTATGCATTGGCTGCTCAGGCCGGTGCCGAGCTGGTTCTGATGGAAAACAGGTTCGTACCTGCACGATTCAAGGACGGATACGGTCCTGTCGGTGCATGGTTCCTGTTCTTCAAGTGTAAAGCGACAAACTCGCTCGGAGAGGATTACTGCGTTACAAACCTCGAGGCGGCGAACAAAGACTTCGGTAAATATGCCGAGGATCCTCATCAGCTCACGACAGCCATGAGGAACCACATGATGATGATCGACATGAAAGCCGGTAAAGGGCCGATTCTAATGCGTACCCACGAGGCCATGCAGGCTCTCGGCGAGACCATGACGCCGAAACAGATGAAGCACCTCGAAGCGGAGGCGTGGGAAGACTTCCTCGATATGTGTATCGGTCAGGCGGTTGTCTGGGCCGGTAACAACATCGAGCCGGACAAGCTTCCTTCCGAGCTGATGCCGACCGAGCCTTATCTTCTCGGTTCACATGCAGGCTGCGCAGGAATCTGGGTGAGCGGTCCCGGCGACATTGCCGGTATCCCGGATGACTGGCACTGGGGTTACAACAGAATGACCACGGTTGACGGTCTCTTCACTGCCGGTGACGGTGTCGGTGCATCGGGCCACAAGTTCTCCTCCGGTTCTCATGCCGAGGGAAGAATCACCGGTAAGGCGATGACGGCATACTGCCTCGATCACGCCGATTACAAACCTGAACTCGGCAGAGATGTCGATGAGGTTATTGCCGAAATCTACCTGCCGATGGAAGTTTTCGGCAAGTACAAGGATTACAGCACCGATACGGAAGTCAACCCGCACTACATCAAACCGAAGATGTTTCAGGCAAGGCTCCAGAAGATCATGGACGAGTATGTTGCCGGTGTGGCGACCTGGTATACCACCAGTAAGACCATGCTCGAAAAAGGTCTTGAGCACCTTACCCTGCTCAAGGAAGATGCAGGCAAGATGGCTGCCGAGGATCTTCATGAGCTGATGAGATGCTGGGAAAACTATCACCGCCTCATGGCTGGTGAAGCCCATGCTCAGCATATCCTGTTCAGGGAAGATACACGCTACCCCGGTTACTACTTCAGGGCTGATCATTTCTATGTAGATGACGAGAACTGGAGATGCTTCACCATTTCGAAGTACGACAGGGATTCTCATACATGGAGCCTGTCGAAGAGAGATTACGTTCAGGTTGTACCGGATTAATCTGTGACGTGGCTCTAAAAATATCCCCGAGGTTTATGCCTCGGGGATTACTTTAGGGTACCTCGAAAAACCTGTTGCGCGGCTCGATTGCTGCGTTAGGCGGTGCTCGGAATCCTCATGTACTTTGTGTACACTCCGGTTCCTGTGCTCCGTCCGTCTTGCACTCGACCCTCTCTCGACGGTTTTTCGAGGTGCCTTAAATTTATTCTTCAATAATTGTTTTTTTTGATGAAAAGGCAAGTCGGACATTTTCCTTTCCTAAGGAGGATTCAAAAGCGATTACATTGCAGGGAGAATCATGTCAGTTGAAACTATTTTAATTGTCGGCGGCGGCATAAGCGGAATTACCACTGCAGTCGAGGCTGCAGAAGTTGGCTACAATACCATTCTTGTCGAGAAAAACCCTTACCTCGGCGGAAGGGTTGCTCAGTTGAACAAGTATTTCCCCAAGCTTTGCCCGCCTTACTGTGGTCTGGAGATGAACTTCAGACGAATCAAACCAAACCCGAAAATAACCGTTTACACGATGACCGAGGTCGAAGAGGTAAGCGGAGACGAAGGGAATTACAAGGTAAGGCTCAAGGTCAGTCCG
>JAKSDB010000115.1 GCA_022360415.1 Chlorobiales bacterium | reverse complement strand
CTTTCTGCCACAGGAATGGTCTGAATCCTCACATGCCCCGATCCGGTATCGTACATCACTCCGTTATCGATCACAGCTGTCATTTCCTTTTCGTACTCAGCTTGATAGTATTCCAGCATGTCGGTAAAACCCGAAACATCGGTTTCGGTGGCGAGGCGTGGCAGAATGTACCAGCCAAGCGCCCGGAAGCAGTTCGCATGCTTCCAGTCAGGGTGTTGCAGCTTGGTCATATCGAAATCAGCGAGAGCAACAGTGTGCTGCCGGGGAATCCAGAACTTGCGGATATCCCGCACAACGTCAGCCTCGGCCAAGGGATGGTATTCGTCGAACGACGAAATGCCGTGGTTGAACACAGCCGGGAGAATCGTTTCGAGGTCGCTGTCAGTGCTGAAAGCCATAGGGTAATCGGGTTATGTCAACAGGAGCGGGGACTACAATCCGCTCCTATCGACAGATTGAGCATTTAAGCAGGCTCAGAAGCGTCGCCGACCAGCCCGACGCCCCAGTTGTCATTGACGACATCAGCGTTCCATTTGCCGTGAGCGAGCAGGTGGGTGATACGTTTCGTCCCCTTACGCTCGGTCTCGAAGTCAAGCAGCTGTTTGATATGAACACCGATAGCCATGGGCGAAAAAACGGCCCCGGTAGCGTCGTCGTTACCATCGGGCACAATGGAAGCAGACTCCAGATAATGAGCGCCGGAAACCGTGCCGATATAGTTATGGTAGAGGATTTCGTTCGCTTTCATCTCCGAGGTCAGCGGTTTCGTGCCGTCGCCAAAAGCATTCGTCAACGAATTTTTCGGCCCGAGAGCCTGGAAAGGATGGAGCGCACCGTACAATGTTCCGGGTGCCTCCTTGACGCCGAGATAGGTCGACCCGTTCACCATACCGGCAACACCAAGCGCAACACCGGCAGTGCCATAGGACTTGGTAAACGACGGGAACGTAGCGGCAATGTCGCGGTCCATTTTGCGCGCCATACCGGACCCCAGCAAGAGCCCGATAGCAGAGATAACCTCCTCCTCTCCGGCAGCCGTGGCTGCAAGGTCCGTGAGCGGAACGTTCAGTTCCTTCTCGGACACAGTAATCGGGACAGAATCGGGATTAACTTCGGTTTCCGGGGTTTCGGTATCCTCTGCGACGTCACCCGCGATGACGATAGGCCATTTGGGGAACTCAGCAGTAAGGCCGGGTTTTCCGGCAGTGTTCTTGACGCGGCAGAGAGGAAGCAGAAGAGAGTGTTCGTAAAGCTGCAGGGTTGCTTCCGCAATAATTTCGGTGTACAGTTCCTGCAGCATTGCAGCGGTAATAGGCATGATGCAATCAGGTTTAGGTTTCAGTTTCCTTCACCTGATTTTCCGCCCTTGCAGTTTGGCGCTCCTGGGGACCCGGTTTTATAGTCTCCGGTGCGACTCTTGCAACTACCGTGAGCAGGAGAACTCTCGGCAGTCACGCTTTACGAATGTCAGGCAGGGGAGCCCTCCTTGCGGTAGTGCTCCTTGTAAATTTTGCGGTGTTCCGGTTTACTCATGTCGAGGTCTTTCAGCGCAATCGGTGCGGAACCTTTACCTCCGCCCGAACCACCCGAACCGCTTCCGCGCGGACCGGCAGGGAGGTAGTGAGGGTTCTTTTCCAGAAACTCTCCAACCAGATCCTTGATCTTGTACGGTTCAGCGCCATTGTAGCGCGGACTTCCTTTATCATCCAGCACCTCGATATCACCCTTGTCGGTAACATGAACGTTCGGCTTCAAGAGCGTAACGACCTGATCGGGGGCGAGTGCTTTCTGTTCGCTTGCTTCGCGGAGCAATCGGTTATCAACCCGCTCCTTGCGCAACTCATCGCGGAGGGTGTTGATTTCCTTGTCTTTTGTCTCGACCGTCTCTTTCAGCACTTTCTCGAAGTTGCCCTTCTTCTTGTCATAGTCCTGCTGTCGCTTCTGCTCTTCGTCTTTCAGGCGCTTGTGCTCAGCAGGGTCGATCCCCTCATACTTCTTCTCAGCGCGAGCCACCCTGTCAGCCACTATCCGGTCAAGCTCTTCCTGCGTGAACTTCTTGTCGTCGCCACCTTGCCCGCTCTTGTTTCCTTCACCGCCTTCGCCATCACCGCTGCCGCCAGCTCCATCGCCTTCGGCATGAAAGGTTACAGGTGTGAGCATGTTGTAGAACAGGCCGAAGAGGAGAGAAAAGAGGTATGAGTTCTTCATAGACATTAAAATTAAGATTACAAACAAATGTCAATAATGTATAAATATAGGTATGTTGGTGATGAAAAACAAGCGCATTCTTCCATGTTGTTTTGCTGTATCACAGATAAGTAAATTAAATTGTAGTAGTTTTTCCTCTCGGCGCATCTGTTTTTCTGCATATACGCCGTTTTCTGGACCAGCTAAAACTAGAGATTTCCGACCTAAGTTGCTTAGAAGAGTATGTATTGAAAAACATTGATAAATGATGGATCAAATATTTCAATATCGGGCAGCTATCTGGTTACTATTTTTATTATTTGTTTCTTCTTTTTTTGCTGTTGGTTGTGCATCACTTAATCATGTTGATCAAAAAGAAGAAAACGGAAAAGCTATTGATGCTGGTATTGGCTGTATTGTTGGCGAAAAGATTGAATTTTCTATGGATAGTACTAAAACAGTACTATCAGGAAAAGCTTTTAATGTAAAATGGGAGAAGGTAAATAGAGTACCAGATTATAGTAAGCCTGGTTTTATTTTTAATGAATTAAAAAATTTTTCGTTGTATTCTCCTCACCGAATACTTCACCAAATACTGAGGTTTTCTAAGTCCAATGAAGAGCCATTGCATGCTAAGGTTGGCAGAATACTTGAAAAGCTGGTTACATCCACTATTGCTTTTAATGCTCCTGAGCACATGAACATTGAAGATGAATCGGATATTCAGTTACTTCTCGGTCTTAATGTCGCAGCTGATAGCTTGGTTAAGATGATAGAAGAGGAAGGAGTAATTGAGAGAGGTACTGTCAAAATATCTAATATCATGGGGGCTCGTCTTGTAGGGGCAAATTTCTTAATAGAAGCGATTACTCCAGAACAGCAACTGATTTCACCCAGAGAGGTAACTGAATGGAAATGGTTTATTACCCCAAAAAAGGAGGGCAAGAATAGTTTGCATCTGACAATAAATGCTATTATCAATTTTAATGGTGAAGAAAAGCAAAGAGCCATCAGGACGTTTGAGAAAACAATTTTAGTTAACGTTACCCCTAGACAAAAAATAGCTAATTTTGTTGACCATAATGGGCAGTGGTTGTGGGCAGTACTTGTTGCACCGTTACTTGCTATAATTTGGAAAAAGCTCAAGAAAAAAAGGAATGTTCAAAGCGATTAGAGCAACAGCATTTACGTTCATCCTGATCTTTTTCAGTGTCTCGATCGTAAATGCCGAATCCGTTACTGACAAGGTTATCGGCATCTCCGATGGCGACACGATTACCATGCTGATCGATGGTCGTCCGGAGAAGATCCGCCTGCACGGTATCGACAGCCCTGAGCAGGGCCAGGACTACGGAACCAAAGCGAAGCAATTCACCAGCAGCTTAGTCTATGGCAAGACCG
>JAKSDB010000322.1 GCA_022360415.1 Chlorobiales bacterium | reverse complement strand
GCTGCTGATGCCCGCGCACCGAGGGACGGTAAGTTCCTTGAGGTGATCGGAAACTATCAGCCGACGGCAAAACCTCATGCAGTTACAATAGACAGGGAGCGCGCGGCATACTGGCTTGGAGTGGGGGCACAGCCGACTACGACAGTGCGCAGCCTGATTCGTTCTACCGGTCTGCTCCATGAGCTCAACATGAAACGCAGAGGTCGCAGTGATGAGGAGATCACGGCCGAAATGGAAAGCTGGCAGGCGCGTGAAGAAGAAAGACGCCAGAAAAGACTTGCGTTGAAAACCCGCAGACACAAGGCAAAAAAAGCCGCTGACGAGAAGGAGCAGCAGACAGCTACGGAGGCAGTCGGTGAGGTGCAGGAAGAGCAGGTGTCTTCGGAGGCAACTGTCAGTGAAGCACAGGAACAGCAGGTGTCTTCTGAAGAAACAGTCAGCGAGGCACCGGAGGAGCAGGTGACTTCGGAAGCAGAAAGTAAAGAAGCCAAAGAGCAACAGACAGCTACGGAGGCAGTCGGTGAGGTGCAGGAAGAACAAGTGTCTTCGGAGGCAGCTGTCAGTGAAGCGGAGGAAGAGCAGGTGTCTTCTGAAGAAACAGTCAGTGAGGCACCGGAGGAACAGGTTTCTCCGGAAGCGGAAGGTGATGAAGCGAAGAAGCAGCAGGAAGCCTCGCCGGAAGAGAAGGAAGACAAAGGGGAAGAATAAGCTTTCGGCAGGGGCCGCGCAATAAAATAGAGGTGCCCTGATGAAAGAGCTTTACCTCGTTGGCAAGATTCTCAAGCCCAAGGGCCTGAAAGGCGAATTGAAAATATTGCCGATTACCGATTATCCTGAAAGTTTTCTCGAGAGAAAGGCGTTTTATATCGGCAGGAGCGACGAAGAAGCAGTCCTCCGGGAGGTGCTTCAGGGAGTATTGCGAAACGGATTTGCCTATATCCTTTTTTCAGGGTTAGACAGCAGGGAAAAAGCAGAGGCTGCGGTCGGAAACATGATCTATGTACCTGCCGAAGAGCTGGTTCCACTTCCGCCGGGCAGGGCGTACTTGCATGAGCTGAGAGGTTTGAAGGTGCTCAATGATTCGCTTGAAGAGGTTGGCATTGTACATGATGTATTGAAAATGCCTGCACATGAAGTCTATGAGGTTCAATGTGGAGCAAAAAAGATCCTTGTACCCGCCATAGAGGAGTTTGTTGAAGAGATAGACATCGGGAAGGGATATATGGTGCTGAAACGGATAGAGGAGTTTCTTTAGGGGTACCGATTGTTCTTGTGCAAATTGATGGGTACCTCTATTTTTTGTCTCAGGGAAAGCGTCTGCGCATGGAGTCATTACGGATTGATCTCATTTCCGTCATTCCCGGTTTCTTCGAGTCGCCCCTTGACAGGGGATTGCTTGGAATAGCCCGGAAAAAGGAACGTGCAGGAATACATGTCCATAATCTTCATGATTACGGCCTTGGAAAATACAGGCAGGTTGATGACACGCCTTTTGGCGGCGGGGCGGGAATGATCATCAGGCCTGAACCGGTCTTTGCCTGTATTGAAGGATTGATGGCTGAACGGCCATACGATGCCGTGATTTTTATGACGCCTGACGGGGCCAGGCTTGATCAGCCGACAGCCAACCGGCTTTCAGGGCTGAAAAACCTGATTATATTGTGCGGCCATTACAAAGCCGTCGATGAAAGGATCAGGAAAAAGCTTGTTACCATGGAGATATCCATTGGTGATATTGTGCTCTCAGGCGGGGAGATACCGGCATTGCTGCTGATGGATGCCGTGGTCAGGCTAATTCCCGGTGTTCTCGGAGACAGCGAGTCGGCATTGACCGATTCGTTTCAGTCAGGTTTGCTTGATTGTGAATACTATACAAGGCCCGCCGATTTCAGGGGAATGCGTGTGCCTGACGTTCTTTTGTCGGGACATCATAAAAAAATTGAGGAATGGAGAAGTGAAAACGCCTTGAAACGCACACGGGAAAGGCGACCTGATCTTCTCGACAGCGACAGTATAGAGGAGAATAGAGGAAGGATATAATAACGTTAACCTGTTTATCATGGACCAGTTAATTCAGCTTGTTGAAACAGCACAGAAAAGAGACGACCTGCCGGAAATTCACCCGGGAGATACAGTGAAAATGCAGTTGAAAGTTATCGAAGGGGAGAAAGAGCGCCTGCAGGCTTTTGAAGGGGTCGTTATCAGTGAAAGAGGAGTGGGAGCTTCGAAAACCGTTACAGTTCGGAAGATATCAAATGGTGTGGGTGTTGAGCGAATCATCCCGTTAAATTCTCCGAGCATCGAAACCGTTAAAGTGCTGAAAAGCGGAAAAACGCGGCGCGCGAAACTGTTTTATCTCAGAAAGCGTACCGGCAAGGCTGCCCTGAAAGTGAAGGAGCGGAAGACGACAGTTACTTCATAATGACACCTCTATTAATTTGTTGCGCGACCTGATTATTTCGTTGGGTAGTGCTCGAAATCCTCATGTATTAACATATACACTCCGGTTTCTGTGCTCCGTCCGCCTCGTACTCAGGTCGCTCACGACAATTAATAGAGATGTCTCCCATAACAGTGAAGCTCGTCTTCACCTCACAACATTTGTAATGGCTATACGAAAAACCCGGTTTATCCCGGTTTTTTTTGTGTTTGCCCCATTGGCACAGCCATGTTGCTTTGTACTTTTACCTTTTGAATTTTGACTTTTCCCGGTTCTATGCTTTCCATCGGTGACTATACGCTGCACACCCTTGACGTGCAGGATTTCAGCCTTGACGGGGGCTCGGTTTTCGGGGTGGTGCCGAGAGTGCTCTGGGAGAAAGTTATCGTACCCGATCACCTCAACAGGGTTCGGTTGTCGATGCGCATTTTGCTGATAAAAGGCAATGGCAGAAACATTCTTGTCGATGCTGCAATGGGGACAGCCTGGAGCGGGAAGATGAAAGCTATCTATGATCTCTCGGAATGGCGTCTTGATGAGGAACTGCACAATGCGGGGCTCGGCCGTGAAGAGATTACGGATATCATTTTTACCCATCTGCATTTCGATCACGTTGCGGGGGCTTTCGAGGAGAGGGGAGAGAGGCTTGTGCCGGTGTTTCCCAACGCACGTTGCTTTGTTCAGAAAGACAATTACGAGACGGCTCTGAAACCCAACATCAAGGAGAAATCAAGCTACCCCCTTCCTTTTGTTGAAGCGCTCGGGAAATCCGGATCAATGGAGCTTGTTGACGGATCCTTCGAGTTGCTGCCCGGCGTGGAAATGGTCCCGACGGGAAGAGGGCATACGGCAGGGCACCAGCTGGTGAAGATCAGAGGTGAGGGTATATCCGTCATTCATGGCGGTGATCTGATACCATCATCGGCACACCTCGGATTGACAAGGGGACTTGGTTTCGATGTCGCCCCTCTGGAAATGATTCATGAAAAAGCTGCTTTGCTCGATGATTTGCTCGGAAACCGCCGGATTCTTTACTTCGCGCATGATCCGTTTATCGTTGCAGCAAGAGTTCGGCGTGGCGAGAAACATGTTGTTGTCGATGAAGAAGTGGATGTGTGAGGAAAAACCGGAAATCGGAGCCGGAACAGGTTCTCGGGATCGGCAAAAAGGTGGAAACTGTTGAACTGTAGAGGGGTAATACCGGGATAATCGTACTCAGTGGAGCGGTACTCGTAATCGAATGGTTGAAGCATGAAGTTCAAACAGGAGCAGATCGAACAGTTTCAGAAAAAGGTTTTTGCCTTTTACAGGGACAACAGAAGAACATTTCCGTGGAGAGAAACAACAGATCGTTACGCCGTTCTTGTCAGTGAGATAATGCTTCAACAGACCCGGGCCGAGCGGGTTGTGGGGAAGTTTCCCGCATGGCTCGAACGTTTTCCCGATATCCGCTCCCTTGCCGATGCTTCTCTGAAAGAGGTGCTGTCATACTGGAGCGGGCTCGGCTACAACGCCAGGGGACAGCGTCTCCACCGGTGTGCGGAGATTATCGCAGGCGAGTATGGCGGCGTTGTTCCGTCGTTACCTGAAACACTCATCAATCTGCCCGGCATAGGTGTCTATACTTCCCGTTCCATACCGGTTTTCGCGGATAACCGTGATATCGCAGCCGTTGATACCAATATCAGAAGAATATACATACACGAGCTCGGACTGCCTGAAAACATCAGGCCGGCTGAGCTGCTTTGCGTTGCTGAAGCAGCGTTGCCTTGCGGTAGAAGCCGGGACTGGCATAATGCCCTGATGGATTATGGTGCTCTTTGTCTGACAGGGAAGAGAACAGGGATCCGGCCGTTAACCAGGCAGTCGAAGTTTGAGGGTTCAAAGCGATGGTACAGAGGGAAAATCGTCAGGGACCTTGTAACAGCAGAAGCACTGCGTCTGGAAGAGCTGACCGAACGGTATGGCGAAAAGGTTGTCGATGCCCTTACCGAGCTTGAATCGGAAGGACTTGTGGAGAGCTATACCTTGGAAGCTTCCGGCACTTTTTACAAGATACCGGAGTAAAGGGTTATGGCACAGTGCGGTTACTCGGAGTTATAGAGAGTGTTCATCGAGCTGTAGAGGGAATCGATATCGTTTTTAAACGCATTGCTTATCGATTTCCGTTTCAGCTTCAGTGTCGGCGTCATAAAGCCGTTTTCAATGGTGAACGGTTCCTTCATCAGCAGGAACTTTCTGACTTTTTCATGCGCCGCGAGCTGTCTCGAAATGGTGCGCAAAAGAGATTCGAATATTTTCTGAACCTCTTTGTTCTCGATGAGATCTTTTTTTGAGGGGACGTTCAAATTTTCCTGGTCGGCGAAAGATTCCAGTTCGCTGAAATTGGGGACGATAAGAGCGACCAGGAAGGGTTTTTTCTCGCCCGCAACCATGACCTGGTCTATGTATTTGTTTTCGGAAATCATCTGCTCGATCGGAAGGGGGGCGATGTTTTTGCCCCCGGAGGTAACGATGATATGTTTTTTCCGGTCGGTTATCTTCAGGTACCCGTCTTCATCGAGCTCGCCGATGTCACCGGTTCGAAACCATCCGTCCTGAATGACCTCGTTCGTCGCTTCCTCGTCGTTCCAGTAACCTTTCATGATATTCGGTCCCCTGAACAAAATTTCCCCGTCCATATCGATTTTGACGGTTACATTGTCTATAGTCGGTCCCACGGTGCCGAATTTTACATTCTCGGGCCTGTTGACGTTGGTTACCGGTGATGTTTCAGTCAGTCCGTAGCCTTCAATAATGGTGATGCCGAGGGCCTGAAAGAACTCGCCGACCTTGAGAGGGAGAGCGGCACCTCCGGATACAAAGTAGCGGAGATGGCCGCCGAATTTGCTCTTGATCTTTGAGTAGACAAGTCTGTCTGCAATGCTGTGTTGCAGTGCAAGCAGGGTGCCGGGTTTACCGTTCCGAGCCTTTTTGTGATACTCGACCCCTTTTTCATAGGCCCACCTGAAAATTTTCTGTTTAGCAGGTTTCTCGTTTTCAATCTGCTTCAGAATATTTGCCTTGATACGGTCGAAAAGTCTTGGTACGGTGAATATGATCGTGGGTTTTGCTTCCGTAATGTTCAGGGAGACCGTTTCGATGCTTTCTCCAAGATAGATCTTGGCACCGCACGCAAAAAGCAGATAATAACCGCCTGTTCTTTCATACGAATGGGAAAGTGGAAGAAAAGAAAGACTCCGGTCGGATTCATCGAGCTGAATGATCGAAGAGCAGGACTTGACGTTTTCACAAATATTGCGGTGGGTCAGCATGACGCCTTTCGGAAGGCCGGTGGTTCCCGACGTGTAGATGATCGTCGCTATGTCGTCGGGTTTCAGCATCGTGTAGCTGATATAGTCCGGGGTGCTCTCGAGAATGGAAAGACCGGTTTTTTTCGCTTCGCTCAGCTCGGTCACACCGTCCACTTTTTCGTCGAGGCGGTTCATAACGACAATGAACTCCAGCTCCGGGAGGTTCTGCCAGATTGAAAGGATTTTGCCAAGCTGGAGCATGTTCGAGACGATGATCGACCTCGAACCGGAGTCTTTCAGGATATACTCTATCTGGTTTGGAGGAAGCGAGGGATAGAGAGGGACATCTACAGCGCCAATGCTGAGAATCGCCATATCGGCAAGGTACCAGCCGGGCCGGTTTTCGGACAGAATGGCAACACGATCCTGTACTTCTATCCCCTTGTGTTTCAGAAACGCGGCAAGCGCTGAAACGTCTTCGCTCAGGGTGTCGTAGGAGATAGGCTCATAGGCGCCGTTAACCTTTCTGGCGATCGGGAATTTTTTCTCCTGTCCCTTGTAGTGGCGGAAGACGCAGGTGAAGAGCTCGGGAAGCGTTTGAAAATCGGGATAAACAAGGCCCATGAAGTACCTGTTTTGAGGCTTTAAAAACTTAAATGTATCAGCGTGACCAGCCACATTTCCCGAACATGCGAGACATCAGGCGGGGGAAACCAGGTGCGGCAGAGCGTCACAGGTTAGACCGGAAAAAGTCTTAAAAAGATATGTAACATTCGTTTACGACCTTTGCAAATTATGGGCACCTCTCTTTATTTATTCCGCGCTTCAATTGCTTCGTTGAGCGGATAGGAGGGGGGGGCGGCTCCGTTCGCCTTGCACTTGAACCGCTCATGACAATAAATAGAGGTGCCCTTATGGAGTCCGATTCGCGTTAAAAGACACTTTTTGCTGATCGGACGCTATTCCTTACATTCTTACATGTAGGGGTTATATGAAGGTTTAAAAAAGAACATGCAATGGAACTTGCAAAAATAACATCCAAAGGGCAGGTAACAATCCCGGCTGCAATTCGCAAAGCAGCTCAACTGAAAGAGAGTGACATGTTGACGTTTGAAATCGAGGGTGATCATCTGATTGTTCGAAAAATTAAAGCCCCGGTCGATGTTTATCTGAACGGTATCTCGGAGACGCTCAACGAATGGATTTCAGAGGAAGATGAGGAGGCCTGGAGTGATCTTTGAGCCATTTGATGTTGTCGTTATTCCGTTTCCATTTACGGAAAAACTCGTAACCAAGAAGAGGCCGGCCCTTGTGGTTTCATCTGCTTCGTTCAATGATCAGCATGATCATTTGATTTTGGCAATGATTACTACTGCAAAAAGAACCCGATGGGTTAGTGATGTCGAGCTACGTGATTGGGAAAGTGCGAATCTTACTGTCCCATGCAAAGTTCGTTTCAAGCTTTTCACACTCGATACTAAGCTGATTCTCCGTCACCTTGGGAGCCTTTCAGAAGCAGACAAGGTATCCGTACAGGCAGCTATCAAACATTTTCTTGCAATGGATTGAGGCTATGAGTGTTTAAACCGGTTTCGTTTGATCTGTTCATGAGCGGGAACTTGTTCTAACATATACATAACTATGGTGGATTATAGTGAGGCTATCGAAGCACACCTCATTGCTGTGCAGAAACATTCATTCGAATTTCATGACATCGTAGTTAGAATTCGATCCATGTTTCTGGGAACCTGTTCCGGTTTGACCGAAACCGTCAAATATGGGGGGATTGTTTTCCTAAAAAAGAAAGAGCTGATCGGAGGGATTTTTGTCTACAGGGAACATGTCTCTGTTGAATTCAGTCAAGGGGCGTCATTTGCCGATCCCGGCTCGATTCTGGAGGGAAAAGGGAAGTGCAGACGGCATATCAAGCTGCACGGTCTCGAAGAGGTCGAAACAAGGCAGGTAGCTGACTTCATTGCCAGGGCATGTGGATAAAGCAGCAAAAGCCCGCGTTTGCGGGCTTTATTATTGAGGCGAAGAGCGGACTCGAACCGCTGTAAAAGGTTTTGCAGACCTCTGCCTAGCCACTCGGCCACTTCGCCCTGTATGCAGGGAGGGATGTAAATGTATAGAAAAAGATCAACGAATACAAGCGGGGGCACCTCCATTAATTTGTTGCGCACCATGATTACTTCGTTGTGCGGTGCTCAAAATCCTCATGTACTTCGTGTACACTCCGGTTTCTCTGGCTCCGTACGCCTTTTACTCAAGATGCTCACGACAATTAATAGACGCGCCCTGAGGTTCTCGTTCTTTTCGCCAAACCATGACTTAAAGAGTGAATGTTTCAAGAAATTTCTACTGTTTGATCTCTCCCCTTAACTCTTCCCACAATTCCTGATACGCCATCGAAGCGGGCGCGTGAGGACGCACGGCGTTGAGAGGAGCCCTGTAGATACCCATTTTTTCAACTTCAGAGTTGTAGGGTATGATCCGTTTCAAAAACCGCTTTTTCCCGCTGTATTCTTCGATGATCTCCCGGTGCATGGCCTTGCGGCGCTCGTACATCGTGAAAAATCCCCTGATTTTGGAGGTATCGAGCCTGCTTTCCTTAAAAAAGCCAACCAGTTGATCGAATGTCCTCAGGGAAAGCGTTGTCGGAATAAGCGGCACGAGAACGATGTCCGAAGCCACGAAAACGCTTTCGGAAAGCAGGGTAAGGTTCGGAGGGCAATCGAAAAAGATGAACGGGTATTCAGTGCTAAGCTCCTGAATGTTTTTTCTCAGTTTCTTCTGTGGTTTTTTTTCTTCCAGCAGCTCGATATCCAGGTTCCGGTAGGAAAAATCGGAGGGGAGAAGATCGAGATTTTCGTAGTCGGTTCCTTTAATGTTGTCATAGATTTTTTTGTTTCCCTTGAGAAACTTCCGGCTGCTGTATTTTTTGTTCGGGACAATTCGGAAATAAAAGGAACTGGCGCCCTGAGGATCGAGGTCGCAGATAAGCGTTGGGGGTTCGCCAAGAGAAGAAAGGTATGCCAGGTTGACAGCCGAAGCGGTTTTTCCAACCCCTCCCTTGATGCTGTAGAGCGCGATGGTTTTCATATGTCAGCGGTGTTTGTTGAGCAGTTCGTTGAACAGCGCTTCGGTTTCCGGCGTGTCGAATGTATCGAAGGTATTGTGAAAATTCATGCGAACGTTTTCTCGTTCATGGTACAGCGCCGTAACCAGCCCGCCGATGGAAGCGGCGGAGGAAATATTGTCGGCACCGGGCTCGAGACGGGAGAGATAATTGTTGAGGTATCCCTGCTGAACTGAAAGATCCACGAAGGTCCCGAGATTGTCCTGAAGCGTTTTGAGCTGGCGGACGACCGTTTGAAGATTTTTCGCCGGCAAGATGGACGCGTAGAACTCCAGGAGGTAGCGCAGCTTTTTACACTCGATCCGCATTGTATGGCGCTCCGTATCGGTTGCTGTCCCGCTGATTTCCCTGCCGTGGCGGATAACTTTTTTCCATGCTTTCCGGATCGTGGAAACCGCGACATCCGATGTTTTGGTGCCGGCTTTAGGAGTGATATCCGGATCTGACGGCATCTCGCTTCTCAGAAACGCCTCCCATTCCCGCATCAGGCGTGTGTGTTTTTCCGAACCAAGATACCGGTTTAAGCTTTTCAGCTCCTTCTTATGGCGGTTCCCGAGATCCGTGAAAAAAGTGTCGAGGGAATCGCGCATGGTGCCCGGGAGAAGGTTTCTGAACCGATCAGCCTGGAGCAGGTAGACATCCAGGTCGCGAAGATTGCCGGTCCGTTTGCCGAGCTCCCTGAAAACCTTTTTATAACGAGAAAGTTCTTCAGGCGGAAAGATTCCTTTGAGCTGCGCAAGGATGGAACGGGTCCTGCGTACCGCTACACGATAATCATGAAGAAACTCGGTATCGATATTCTTCGATATCCATTTTTCATTGGCGTAAAGAACACCGAGAGTGGGAAGCAGTAATTTCCTTGCCGAATCCTGTATGGTATCGCCGGGCTTGAGCTTGACGGATGGTTTTGATGAGTAGCTGGCCGGGGTGATTCCTGCGGCGGTCAGGATTTCTTTATGATAATCGAGACAGGTTATTTTTTCCGAATGATCGGGATACTGTTTTAAATGTCCCGCAACTGTTTCAAGCTCCTTTCCATAGCCTCTTACCGGAGAGAGCTTCATGAAGAGTTGCCTTTTTCCGTCTTTTTTCCCCGGAAGCGAAAGAAGCTCGATGGAAGCTACGGTTTTGCGGTTTTCATCAAGAATCCGCCATTTTCTCGTTTCGGTTTCAACGGAACCGTAAAGGATAAATGCCCGAAGCTTTGAAATGCCGAGAAGTCTTGAAGCAGTTTTTTTATCGTCGATATCATTCGGGAAAAAACTTCGTGGTCGTTTTCTTACTGGCGCACCGCATAGTTCGTGACCGCTTTTCATGTCCAGGATGGCCAGTCGGCTGCCGCTGCGCACGATGGCGCTTTTCCTGCTCCATGCTTTCCAGTCAAAGGTGTCGAACCAGTCAAGTGTTTCCTTTCTCACCGGTTGTGCCTGAAACGTAAAAGACTTCTCCATTCCTTTGAAAAAAACAGGCAGATCAAGGGCATCTGACAGACGGAAAAACAGTGGGCCGGGAATGGTTCTCATGAAAAAAATATGTAATGGGTGTCAACCGCAGGTCACTACTATAGGGCACTTCTATTAATTCATTCCACGTCGTGATTACTTCGTCGGTCCCGATATAATCGGGACTCATGACAATTAACAGAGGTGCCCAGCAATATAGTGATTACTTCATTGAATGTTCGGGAATAATCCATTCCCTGCCCGATGCTTTTTTGTATTGGCTGATAATTGTTTTGAACTTGTCCCAATCCTTTTAAAAAGGCAGGGTTTTTCTTATGTTTAGCCTCTGTAATTTCCACCTGAACTGAGCATTTTACATTGTACTGACCTTGCGGGGCGAATGAATAATCGCTCAACTCAGGCTAACCTTTTACCGGCCTGTTTATAGGTAGGCATCAGACATTGCCCTATGAAATACACACTTGCTTTTCTCGGCATACTGTTGACGCTCTTTACAGGGTGTAGCGCGCAAACTCCTGCTGACGGCTCCTCCTCCGGTAAAATGACTGTCGGCATGGTGTTTGACGTCGGCGGGAGAGGGGACAAATCGTTTAACGACGCGGCTTACCACGGGCTTGAACTGTCCAGGGATTCGCTGGGTGTTGATATTGTCTATATCGAGCCGACAGGCGAAGGTGCAGACAGGGAGGCGGCACTGAGACAGCTGGCGGCCGATCCGGGGGTCAGGGTCATTTTCGGCGTCGGGCTTCTTTTCAGTGGGGATATTGCCGATATAGCCAGGGAGTTCCCGGACAAATATTTCGCCTGCATCGATTATCTCTCCAAACCCGGTGAAACGCTTCCGGCAAACCTTTCAGGAATAGTTTTTCAGGATAAGCAGGGATCGTACCTTGCCGGGGTGATTGCCGGACTTGTGACGAAAACCAACAGGGTTGGCTTTATCGGGGGGATGGAGTCAAGCATCATAAAACGTTTTCAGGATGGTTTCATAGCAGGCGCGAAACAGGTAAACCCGGACATAACCATCATCTCCAGCTACATTGGTATGACAGGGAGTGCTTTTGCCAATCCCGCCAAAGGTAAAGAGATGGCGCTGGGTCAGTATGCGAGGGGCGCCGATATCATATATCAGGCAGCCGGTTTGAGCGGTGTCGGCGTTGCGGATGCCGCCCTTGAAACCGGAAATTTCGTGATCGGCACCGACCGGAACCAGGAAGACCTCGCTCCCGGCCATGTACTGACGAGTATACCAAAAGCGGTTGACCGTACTGTTTTTGCCACTGTCGAACAGGTGCTGTCGGGAACATTTCAGGGAGGAAAGATAAATGTCTTCGGTCTGAAAGGCCGCTATACCGATTATGTCTATAACAGTAAAAACAAGGTTCTTATCGGGGAAGACGTACACGGCAGAGTTGAAAAGATCCGTCAGCAGATTATTGATGGAGACCTGGTTATCGATTGACCACCTTGTTTTGAAAAGGCGGATTGTTGCATGCAGTGTTACAGGCACAAGGAGTATGAAGGAAAAGCCCTGAATAATAAAAAAACATGAGAAAAATGAAGCGGTCCATTACGTATTTGAAACAGGCATGTGTTCTTCTTCTGTTCGCTGGTCTTACAGCCTGCGGCGGGGGCGAGAGGGAGGCTCTGAAAAGCGAGATCGAGCAAACTCTGACAGAAGTCGGCGATGAGATCGTTGTGCTCAAAGCAGTCAAAATGGAGAGGCAAGGTGTTCTTGATGGATTGAGGGAGGATTTGAAATGGGAGTACAGTGAAGATCTCGATAAGCTTGTCAGCCAATACGCGAGCGAATTTTCAAGGTTGAAGGATAATCTCG
>JAKSDB010000283.1 GCA_022360415.1 Chlorobiales bacterium | reverse complement strand
TCATGCTTTTATGCCTGCTGCTGACCAACCCTTTTTTCTCATTGTGCTTTGGTCAGGACAAGGTCCTTAAGGTGGGAACGGCAGGAGAAGGCGGAAGCTATTACAGGCTCGGAGAGTCGATAAAGCATATCCTTGCAGGCAGCGGATATCATATTGAAGTTGTTCCAACGAGAGGCTCCGTCGAGAATATTGAACTGCTCGAACGGGGCAAACTGGACCTTGCCATTATCCAGAACGATATGGCTTTTTTCGGTGAATACGGGCTCTACCCGTTCACCGGGAAGAAAACAAGCTACTCAACCGTTTTGCCTTTCTATATCGAGCCAATTTACATCATTTCCAGCAGTCCGGCCATCAGAAACATCAGGAACCTTGACGGTTTAACGGTCAATGTGGGGGAAATCGGCAGCGGGTTATATGCAGACGCGCTGATTATTCTCAAATCAAACAACCTCTGGGAAACTATTCTGCGTAAAAATTTTTCTCCCTCAAAAGTCCATGAACTGTTCAGAAGAGGGGTGATCGAGGCTGCGTTTGTCAACAGCATCGACGATTCCATAATGAAAGACATCAAAAACGGCGGGTTGTTCGTACTGTCATTGAGCAAAAGTGAGACGGATATCATTTCAAGCACGTTTCCATACTTTTCCGGAAATACCCTGGACATCAACGGCACACCGACCAATACCATCACCGTCAAGTCCATACTTGTCGCAAGGTCTCAGCTTCCCTCAGAAGATATCTATGAGATCACACGTCTGCTCTATACAAATTTCGAAAAACTTGCTTTTCCTGGAGAGGAGTTAACCCTTTCGAAAGAAACGACAATACCCCTGATGCCGGTGAACAAATGGCATAACGGTTCACGCAGGTATTATATCGAAAAAGGTCTTGTTAAATCGCAGTTTTGGTGGGAGGTTCTCTGGATACTTTTCAGCGTTTTTGGATTCCTGCTGATTATCGTGCTCCTGATGAACGTGGTTTTCCTTCTCGTAAGCAGGAAGTTCTCTCATCTCATCAGTACGAATTCCCGTATGTTCGCGCTTCTGAAAAAGTCTTACCTCTATCTTACCCGGCACAAATACGCATTGATCGTTCTGGCGGTCATTACTTTTTTTCTGATTGACCTGGTGATTATCCAGAAAGTCGAACATGAATGGGCTGTACAGAACAACACTGTCTGCAAATATGACAACAGAAGCTTTGTCGACAATATAGTCTGGCTTTTTGTGTTCAGCGGAAGCGGTTATTCGGGAGATATTTTCCCGGACAGTTCACTTGGCCAGATACTGGCCGCGCTTATCCCTCTTGTTGGTTTAGGCGGCCTTATTTCGATAATCGGAGTTTTTACCTCGGATAAAATCAGGGAATCGATACTGATTTCCAAAGGAGTGAAAACCAAAATGGTGAAAGATCATATCATTGTGTGCGGTTACAACAAGAATGTGCCGGAGCTGATTAAAAACCTGACGCATACCAATGTGATCAGAAGAAAAAGGCGGCATATCATTCTCCTTGCCGAGCTGGGGGAATCGAACCCGCTTTACAGGTACGGCCTTGACAACGAGCAGGTGGGTTACATTAACGGCGATGCCACAAAACGTGAGGACCTGTTGAGAGCGAACCTTGCTACGGCCGATATTGCTGTGGTGGTCTCGGATGAAGGGGCGGATGACCCTGACGCGTCGAATATCCTGAAGATCCTTACGATTGAAAAATACTGCAAGGAACTGGTCAAAGAAGGAAAGAGAAAAAAGAGCGTGAGGGATATCTACACGGTGGCGGAAATAGACGATATCGACAACTCTCAACTTGCCAGGGACGCACATGTTGACGAGATCGTCGGATTCGGGGGACTGAAATCGAAAATTCTCGCCCAGTCTATATTAAACCCCGGTGTTTCCTGTTTTATCAATGAAATATTCACCTTCAACGATCTTAATGAAACGTACAGTATCAACGTCGATGAGCTGAACGGCGTGCTGATAGGGCACACGTATGACGAACTTCTCCACGGACTGAGGAAGCACAATATTCTCCTGCTTTCGGTTAATACTCATACCGAACGCGACGGCTATCACTGCGAAAGGGACGAATGCGCGCCTGATGACATGCCGTTGAAAGTCATTACAAATCCGGCCTTCGACCGGGAAAAAACGTACCGGGTAAAAGAGAAAGACGTGCTGATCGTCCTTGCCTACAAAGGAAACGTGATCGAAGAGGCGAAAAAGAAAGTAAAGGGGGAAGATTTTGCACTGCCGGAACAGAGTACAGCATAATCGGATTAAAGGAAAGGAATAAAAGGATACTCTCGAAAAAAGCGCATTGTCATCCGCACTCGTTCCGACTCTTGGCGCTCGCGATCTTGTGTGCCCGCTCGTAGCCCTTCGTACAATTCGCGTTCCAGTGATTCCTTTCCTTCTTCCGCATACTTCTTGCCTTCTCTGAGCCACTGGTGGAACGTCTCCCTCAATATCCCTGACAGCAAACAGGCGTCTTTGCGAAACAGACCTTCACTTATGAGACAAAGTATCATGTTCACTCTTGCCTTGGTGCACTTGTAATTTTCCTGAGCTTTTTTGCCCATGTGGAGGTGTTGGGGGTTGATAAATATGGAAAAATTAGGAGAGGTTTTTATGGGGTGGAAAACAGGCGCGTCAGGGATATTCGTTGTAGCGGCTTCGGTGATCTTCAGACTGTTCTGCATCAGCGCCGTCTGCTACACGCTGTTGTTAGCCGACCACTGGGCGCGCTGCACCAAAGCGCCTATGAGAACGGTTGAAAAACAGGGTTGACTGGATCGGTAAACTTTGTTATCTTTCCCACCATGACGACGCCGAAAAAGACCCCTGGCACCACCAAGCCGCCCCAAATGGACCTTCAGACGACGGGTTCTCAGTTCGGCGCGCTTCTCCGCTCCGAGCGTGAAGCTCGCGGGTGGACTTTGGAACAACTTGCGAAGCGGTTGAAAGTGACCAAAGGCTACGTCTCGCGACTTGAAGGAGGAAAGGCACGACCCGCCGTCAGAATGATCGAGGCCCTCGCGAAGGTTCTACACCTCGATACGACCCTGCTCTCGATCCTCGCTGGTCACGTCCCTGCTGACGTTGAAGCAATTCTTAGGAGCCACCCACTGGAGGCCTCTTCCGTTCTGAGGGAGTCCTTCGGTGATAGCGGTTACGGCGATACAGTGTCGGACGCTCTTTCGCCGCGAATCAGCGAGAATCAGCCGACGTACACGGCTAGCGCCTCTCGTTTTGAGTTGGTCGAGGGCGACTGCTTCTCGTGGTTTGGCGAGCGCAATCCAAACACAGTGCACGCGATCGTTACGGATCCTCCGTATGGCCTGAAAGAGTACACGGCTGAGGAGAAAGCAAAACTTCGGCGAGGAAAGGGGGGAGTCTGGAGAATCCCCCCGACGCTCGATGGCTGCGCACGACGCCCACTTCCTCGTTTCACGGTACTCAGTGAGGAAGAAAAACGAGAACTCAAGGCATTCTTCTCCCGCTGGGCTGCTGGTGCGATGCGTGTGCTCGTGCCAGGAGGGCACGTATTCATCGCTACGAACCCACTGCTTTCTCACCTCGTCTATATACCCATGATCGAGGCCGGGTTCGAGAAGCGAGGAGAGATCATTCGCTTGGTTCAGACGTTGCGCGGCGGCGACCGTCCGAAGAATGCGCACCAAGATTTTGAAGATGTTACCGTCATGCCTCGTTCCTGCTGGGAACCGTGGGGCCTCTTCAGAAAGCCGTGCGAAGGTCGAGTGCAGGATAACCTGCGCAGGTGGAAGACCGGGGGGCTGAGACGAATCGGAGCAGAAAAGCCTTTCTGTGATGTGATTCGTAGTTCGCCAACCCGTTCCCCTGAACGTGACATTGCTCCGCACCCATCCCTGAAGCCGCAGGCTTTTATGCGCCAAATTGTGCGAGCGGCGCTTCCGCTGGGTGAGGGTATCGTTCTCGATCCGTTCATGGGTAGCGGATCGACGATTGCCGCAGCAATCGCTGTCGGCTATCAGAGCATCGGAATAGAGAGCGATATCGAGTTCTTCGCTATGGCTAAGGAAGCTATCCCTCGACTTGCCGCATTCGTACCCAATGGAGACGCGAGTGAGCAGAACGCCGGCAACGGCAAAGCTGCAACCAGCGACCAACAAAGCTTCTTCGCGTAGGAGCACCGTATCTGCAAACAGAGTCACGGCTTCGCCAATACGGCTCGATGTGCACCGACTCCTACACCGGGGAGACGATACAAGAAGTTTTGGCGGAGTTTCTCGACACCAGAGGCGGTTATTGATGCTGTAGGAGTCCGCCGAGATGCTCCCTTCCGCCCTGAAAACGACCAGTCGGACTGTTTGACCTCGGCGCACAAGATTTCGATGAAGGTCAGTGGCTGTTTCGATCCATCCGCCTGTTCGCCGACCGCATATCGGAATATCATAAGCCAACAGTCCTCAGGATTGTGACCCTGCCACCCACCGGGTTGAATAGACGATTTGACCTCTATTCCCGCTTCTCCCTTGAGCACAAGGTTGGACGAATAGTGTCCTTTGGGCAGAAGATCGGGGTGCCCCCCGACCTTCAGATTCGCTTCGAGCGTGGTGGACGCTCTGGCAATGTTCTTAACCAGGAATTCAGAGATGATTCCAGAAAGCGAATTCCCGAGTAAGAGTTCTTCCAGGGACATAAATCCGGCTCCGACCAGATAGTCGTTCAGGCCATGCAAGAGTCGGTAAGTCTCTGCTACCGCCTTCTCAACCTCATCGACGCGCAAGCCATAGGGAAGGGATGCGTGTTGGTTGACGTATTGCGGATCAAGCTGTGTCGGACGGGTCACGAAGGTTTCTCATTATGGTTGTCGGCGGATCTGGTCGGCTAGCGAAAGCGTTGTGGGGCGGCGCGAAGCGATGTCCCCACCACAGCTTGGTTAGCTGTTTTTCTTCCTCACTTCTTTGAGGCACCGTTCAAAATGCTCATTCAGGTATCTGTCGTACTCAGCGCAATACAGGGTCACGACCTCACGTTCAGGTGCCCTTGGACTTGTTGACAGGAACCAAAAGCCAGACAAATCTCTGCTCCCGACATTTTCCGCCCATTTGGCTGATGCGGTTCTCTTGGCCTTAAGGTAGTCAGGTTGAGTTCTTAATCGCACTGTATGTCGAAGGTAGACCGCGCATAGTCCACTGGGAATCAAGTATACGTGTTTCGTGCCCTTGTCGTTCGGAAACTTCGTCCAAATGTCCCCAAGCTGCTGCCATCGTTTGAGTGGGTCGCTCCGGAATTGCGAGTTGATCTGGAAGTGGCATGGCAGGAGTTCCCCGCGATACTTGTCCGTTGGCGGCGGATGAAAGACGAAGCCCTCATCAGTCGGACGCTTTCTCAGTTCCCGTAGACGTTCAACTGCTATTCGTTCCAGACCCAAAACCCCGAAATCTTGAAGTTGGTGGGCCAAGGTGATTTCAAGAGGCCTGTCCAATGGAGTTTGGTCAATGCGGATGGGAAGGAATGACTGTGATTCGCCTTTGTTGACGTGTCGATGGATGATGAAACGTCGTTCCATGGCGGGAAACGAGTCAGAAGGCGACTTGGAATAGGATTGGGACCATATGAGGATATTGACGCATGACGTCGTGTAGATGTCCACAAGTCGCTCCCGAAGGAACCCTTTGCTCTCGTCCGGCATCCGGGTGTAGCAGTAAACGGAGAATCCGTAAGGGACGAGAAGATCGTAGAGATCATGAGCCAGCCACGCATCCTGTGTAGCATATGAAATCGCGATGTCAAACTGTGCATTCATTGTTTCGTCTTGCTTCCGGCTAACATAGTTACTATCGGGGCTACCGAATTTCATACAAGCCATCCATAATGGGCTTATACATATCTCTGCACAATTTCGCCATAATTGCTGTAAATAACAAGACATCACAAAACCCGCTCCACTCCACCCTGCGCCGCTTCCACGACTGTTCATGTGCTCCCGCCTGACAGAATGGCCGTTGCCTTATGCAAAAGCATTGATGAGTTTGCTAATCCAGAAATACGTTGTTCCGTAAGTGAAAAAGTTTTTTTGAAAAACATAAAAAGAAGCAAGCAATTTACAGGACATAACCAACAAAGTGCCAAGGCAACTTGTGGAGGCGAATCAAGCGACAAAGCTTGAAGAGTTTATGGGGTTGTCTGCTTGGTAGATGCTTTTTAGTTTGGCGTTGTGAGTAGCAGATGAAGGCAAACCCTCCTTGCGCCCTGTATGGCAAGGAGGGTTTATCATGAATGCGGGTAGTTACTGTTTCGGGTTGATGCCTGATGAGACGCCAGATGCAACGTCCTGGATGAGCTTGAGAGCTGTGGTTGCTGCGCCGGTGGCGATTGAAACACAGAGATTTGCATAGGTCTGGGCAACCGATGTGACATTTGAGGCTCCGTCGAG
>JAKSDB010000061.1 GCA_022360415.1 Chlorobiales bacterium | reverse complement strand
TGATCGAGGTCACTGTCCTCCTGAACTAGAGAGAATACATGTGAGGGAGTATCGGGAAATTCATTTCAAGCCTTACAAGATTATTTATCGAATGCATGAGCAGAAGGTTTTTATTTACGGTGTGCTCGATGGCAGACGGAATCTTCAGGAGTTGTTGATTGAAAGACTAATTCGAGCACGATATGAGTAGATTGCGCCATAAATACGGTCAAGGTTCGAAAAGAGCGTCTATAAAAAAAGCTTGATTTTTTCCTCTCACAGGAATCCTCTGCAAGCGTTCCCATGCATTCGGTGTGACAGGGTATTTACTGACTTGCTGCAGGAGCGGGTCTGTATGTCTCCCTGTTGTGTTTTGGTGACATGGCTGGATGGCTTGACAGCTCGATAAGCCTGATAGCTGACGGAGCATATTGTATAGAGACAAGGCAGCTTTCGGGCGGCCTTTTTTCTACAGCATTGATTAAACGTGTTGATTTGACGATATTTTACGGTAAATATTGCACAACTAAAGTTCCCTGCCTATGTCTGCAATTTTTATCAGCTATAACCGGGGCAGCGAGTCTATCGCGAAAACTCTGGTAAACGACTGCGAGGCCCTGGGCCATTCAGTCTGGTTCGATAAGGAACTCAGCGGCGGCCAGGCATGGTGGGAACAGATTCTTGCGAAGATACGGGAATGTGATGTTTTTATCCTCGTACTCAACCCGCAAGCCCTTGACTCGGCCGCATGCAAGAGCGAATACGGGTATGCCGCCGATCTCGGCAAGCCTATCCTGCCGATCCTCGTGTCGGATGAGGTCAAGGTCAACCTTCTCCCTTCAGTGCTGTCCAGGGTACAGTTCGTAGACTACAGGAAACGGGACAGTGATGCGGCGTTCCGTCTTGCAAGGGCGCTTGCTGATGTTCCGGCTTCCGGACCTCTCCCGAATCCGCTCCCACAGCAGCCCGAGGTGCCGGTATCCTATCTCGGAAGCCTGAGCGATCAGATCGACACATCATCCCAGTTGAGCTACGAGGCACAGAGTGCTCTGGTTGTCGATCTTAAAAAGGGATTGCGTAACAGCGCAACATCTGACGATGCACGAACATTGCTCGAGCGTTTGAGAAGCCGCCGCGATCTCTTTGCGGCTATTGCGGATGAAATCGATGAGTTGCTGGAAGGAAGTGGAGGTGAAAAAAAATCCGTCGAGAGGGGGGATGAAACAAGCAACGTCAGAAAACGATTGCCAGATAATCACCCGGGAGAGGACTCAATACAGCGGGGAACAAGGAATGATTGGAAAAAAAGTGCTATGATCGGCGGTATCTTGGGTGTGGTTCTGGGAGTTTTTATTATATCAATGATTTGGGGAATTGATGTTCTGCTTGGGTCGTTTATGCTCACGGTTCTGATTCCAGGAGCGGGCGGAGCGATCGCTGGAGCGATCAGCGGAAAACATGTCACGATTGTTCTACTATCGGCGATTGGCGCTGTTGTCGCATGGTTGCTGTTTGCAATACTAGTGGATAATTTAACACATTTTCGAATTATCGGAGGATATATATATGGCACTCCGATCGGTGCTATTCTTGGAGCGATTGTTGGTAGAATGCTGGAGAAATGGAAAAGAAAACGATCTTCGTAAGTTGGTTACTATCCTTTTAACGGAAGTATTGGCTGCCGGGATGCGAGGTAAAACCGATTCGATATGAACCCAGAGAAGGTAGAGAGAACCAAGCTTGAAAAGCTTACCGATCTACCCAATATCGGGTCAGCGATCGCAGCTGACCTGGATCAGCTTGGTATCAGCAAGCCGGACGATCTTGCCGGTCAATCTCCATTTGAGCTTTACAACATGCTTTCTTCTATTAAAAGCAAGCCCCAGGACCCCTGTCTGCTCGACGTGCTTATTTCCATAACCCGGTTCATGGATGGGGAGGATCCTCGCCCGTGGTGGCATTATACCGCAGAGCGAAAGAGGGTGTTCGGGCATCATCCGGAAACCTTATAGATATTATGGCAGGTATCTCCATAGAGCCGGTTCAGGAAGGAAAGCTGAAAAGAGACAGCGATACCTGAACTATCCATTTGCCTGCTATGGTAAAACAGGGTAATAAAATGGAAAAATTCGAGTTCCTCATAGGGGACTGGGATTTGGATTACTCGTTCCCGGAAAATGAATTCAACAAAAAAGCCGGTACCGGGAAAGGATCGGGTACGATTCGGAGAATTCTGGAAAACAGATATGTCTGTTTCGACTATTCCTGTTTGTTGACAACGGGGGCTGGTGTAGAGGCTCAAGGAATTTTCGCGTGGGATGATAAAGCGAACATATACAGGTACTGGTGGTTTGAAAGTTCCGGTTCATTTTCGGAAGCAAGCTGCCGGTTCATCGATGATGATGCTCTTTTCTTGAATTGGCATGATAGTTTGTTGATACAGACCTTCAGGAAAGACGGAACTGACAGGGTAATGCTGTCAATGGAGCACCCGGATTCACACGGAGAGTATCAAGCTGTCATGTCGGTCCGGTTTGACAAAAGGTAACCGATAACAAACCATTTATCCACAAAACCATGACACGCAACAGGTCACTCACAGAGTTAAAGAATATCGGGAAGAAAATAGCAACGCGTCTCAATGAGGCAGGCATTTACTCCGAAAAGGAGTTGCGTTCTCTTGGTGCAGTCGAGGCGCATAAAATGATCAGGGAAAATCGTCCTGATGAAACATTGCCGGTATGCTATTATCTGTATTCATTTGAAGGGGCGTTATGCGACAAGCACTGGGATGCTATCGGGGAAGAAAGAAAGCGAGAACTTAGAAAGCAGATTTCCAAATAGCAAAGCAAGACACCCGTTTCCTTAAGCTTCATGACCGCCAGTTACCTGTAACCCTTTTTCTGATTTTTTGTTGCCATGAAAATTTTCTGGAGCTACGCCCGGCTTGACGACATGCCACCGAAGAACAAGGTGTCAAGTCTCAGAAAAGCCTTTCAAACAACCCTTTCGCAGACCATAGGGAAAAAATCCGAGGTTTTTTTCGACCATGACTCCCTGAACTGGGGTGTAAAGTGGAGGGAGGATATCCAGCGCTCGATCAAAGAGTGTGACGGCTTTATCGCTATCGTTACCCCGTCCTACTTCAACCGGAGAATGTGCATCTATGAGCTGCAAACCGCTCTCGAAGCCGGTAAAAAGATTTTCCCCCTGCATTACAGAAATTGCAAGGAGTTCGAAAGTTCCTTCAAGGAAGATGGTGAGGA
>JAKSDB010000171.1 GCA_022360415.1 Chlorobiales bacterium | reverse complement strand
GGGGGTCAGGGAAGTGTGTGAGTGAACAAGCCTGAAAGTTTACGGTATGGAGGCGGCATCGGGGAAAAAAGACAATATGAAAAAAAGCAGATGGCCGGCAGGAGCAAAGCGGTTTCAATCGGTCTTGCGCTCGGTGCTCGGTGCGGCGCATGTCGGGGGTATTGCGTGCGGTTGCTTGAAGAATCGAGGGCTTGATTTTAGATTTTTTTTTCAGTAAAATCATTATCATATAACATAGATGTATGTTCCAGATGTAATACACTACTAACCAAACGGAGAATTTCATGAAAAGTTTTATGAGCGTATGTGCTGCTTTGCTGGTTTTTTTTGCATCGGCTCCGCTTGCACAGGCGGCAGCCAACCCTTACGTGGGTTTGTCTGCAGGCATTGCATTGCTGCAGAATTCTGATATTAAGGCGGAAGGGCTGACAGATGAGGATGCTATTGAATACGCTACAGGCTATGCTGTTAATGGCGCGCTTGGTATCGATGGAGGTATGTACCGTATCGAAGGGGCAGTCGGGTATCAGGCAAATGATATTGATGTTACTCCTGGTGGTCCTGTTGACGATGATGAAGATGTTTCGTTATCGATTCTCTCTTTTCTGGCCAACGGTTATATCGACATCGGCATGAGTGGTTCTGTTGTTGAACCTTATGTTATGGCGGGGGCAGGTGTTGCAACTGTTACACTTTCTGATGAAGGTGTAGATGAGGGCAGTACTGCTTTTGCCTATCAGTTTGGGGCAGGAGTCGGTATCCAGGCGACACCTAATGTTGTGCTTGATCTGGGGTATCGTTATTTCGCAACGGCTGATGTTACTTACGATGAGATTCCAGATGGTGAAATGGATGTCACTGTTGCAAGCCACAACATTATGGCGGGTGTACGGGTTGGTTTCTAAGCTGTTTCCCACAGGAATGCTTGTTTTCGACGGCAGCGTTTTTCGCTGCCGTTTTTTTTCTGTCCATTAGGTTTTGTTCCACGTCTACTCGTAAATTGTATCATACCGGTTTTTTTCTTCCGGCATAAACCCTCGTGCGAAACCTTTGTCCATGCAAACGATATGTATAGTCCGGGATTTGCTGAAAGGCTGGAAGAGGGGATGGTTTTCAAGACACCTAAAAAAAGAGCACCTCTATTTATTGTCATGAGTTCCGATTGCATCGGGGTGCAAAGCGAATGGAGCCCCGACTTTGTCGGGGTGAAATTCAGCGATGCAACTGAGCCGCGGAATAAAGTAAAGGTGCCCAAAAATGGAGCGATTCATGAAACGATGGTATCCTTTCGTGTTTATGCTGCTGACGTGCATGGTAACGGGCTTTGCCGCTGTCCATTCCGATGTCCACGCGCAGCAGGCTGTTATCAAGCAGCCGCCTGTTGTCGGACAGAAAAACGTCATTATTCAGTCACAGCCGCTGGTGCAGTTTGCCTTGCCTGACCTGGTAGTTGACGATATCTGGCTGAACAAGAAGTGCCAGGTTGTCGTCCGCGTCAAAAACCTCGGGCCCGGCAAGGTTCCGGACGATGTCTGGAGCGTGCATACGCCGAAGAGTGCAGGCATCTATCTCTGGAAGGACGGTAACAACTGGGGAGGGGCGACGATCTGGAAGTTCGATCCCGCGAAGTCGCTGCAGAGCCCCGGCGGTACGGCGGTCTACACCAGCAATCTGACGGTGTCGGGTACCGCGACGATTACCGCCAAGGTCGATATCTGGGACAAGGTGAAGGAAAAGAATGAGGGCAACAACAAGAGAGCGGAGAAGCTTACCTGCAAGACGATCTCCGGTGTTGTCACTCCTGTTCCGGGTACGGTGCAGCAGCTTCTGCCTGACCTGGTAGTTGACGATATCTGGCTGAACAAGAAGTGCCAGGTTGTCGTCCGCGTCAAAAACATCGGCCCCGGCAAGGTCCCGGACGATGTCTGGAGCGTACATACGCCGAAGAGTGCGGGCATCTATCTCTGGAAAGACGGCAACAACTGGGGAGGGGCGACGATCTGGAAGTTCGATCCCGCGAAGTCGCTGCAGAGCCCCGGCGGTACGGCGGTCTACACCAGCAACCTGACGGTGTCGGGTACCGCGACGATTACCGCCAAGGTCGATATCTGGGACAAGGTGAAGGAAAAGAGTGAGGGCAACAACAAGCGGGCGGAGAAGCTGACGTGTGGTACTGTCGGTGCCATAACCGGCGTTGTGCCGGGCACGGTGCAGGTGGCAGGCGACCTTGCTGTTTCGATCACGGGATGTCCGGCGACGGTTGTTCCGGGCCAGAAGCTCGGGAGCTCTTTTACTGTAAAGGGGAGGAGCTCGTTTTCGGGGCCTCTTGAAAATGTTACGGTCGATCTCGTGCTGAAGAAAAATCCGGTCTACCCCTCGCCGGCGCCGTATGCGACATATTCGCCCAATTTTTCCGACGGTGTATTGCTCAAGGGAGGCAGGGAGCATGTTGACTTTGCCGGACCGGGCTGGAAACAGGTAAAGCTCAACGGGACCAATACCATACCCGCCGATACGCCTCCGGGGGTGTATTATCTTGCCGCAGTCATTGACGCGGGCAACAAGGTTCTCGAGTCCAACGAGAAGAATAACGCTGCATTCTGCAAAATAAGGGTTAAAGGGCCTCTTGACCTTGCCCTGACTGAAGATTGTGTCTCGTTCAATCCCAAAACAGCCGAAGTAAAGCAGATCAACGGAAGGTGGAAGATCGTTGACGGCAGCCACTGGATGTTCGATTTCGGGAGCAAGAAAGCCGAGGCTGTCAAAGCCTTGCAGATCATCAAGCATTACAAAATGGACCGCTCCTGTTTCGTCGGCAGGCCTGATCCGTCGTTCACGTACATGCTTGTATCAGGCAGTGCTCCCGTCGGCAGTTTTCCGGGCGAGGATTGTGTCTCGTTCAATCCCGCAACGATCGAGGTGAAAAAGATCAACGGAAGGTGGAAAATCGTTGACGGCAGCCACTGGATGTTTGATTTCGGGAACAAGAAAGGCGAGGCTGATAAAGCCTACGCAGTCATTAAAAAGTACGGGTTCAGATATTCCTGTTTTGTCGGCAGGCCTGATCCGAGCTTCAGCTATTTACGCAGATAGTTTAGTCGTTATCCAGGCGGCCTGCTCTCTACAAGCTCTTTGCTGTGCAGGCCGCCTGTCATCTCAGTCAAAAGGGGGGTGTTATGCCGATAAGCAAAATCAGGGATTTTCTCGACAGTCACCACATCAGGTATTTCATCATCAGTCATTCTCCCGCCTACACAGCCCAGGAGATTGCCGCCGCGGCGCATGTGCCGGGAAAGGAGCTTGCCAAAACCGTTATGGTGACCATCGACGGCAAGCTGGCAATGGCAGTGCTG
>JAKSDB010000408.1 GCA_022360415.1 Chlorobiales bacterium | reverse complement strand
TTCAGGAGGAGAAATTTCAAGGGTGATGCTTGCCATGAAAAGCGTGTTTGCCGAGAACACACAACTCCCCATCCTGATTTTCGACGAAATAGATACAGGTATCAGCGGCAAAACAGCTGATTCCGTCGGCAGGAGCCTCAGAAACCTTTCCGGATCACACCAGATCATATCGATTACGCACCTGCCGCAGATAGCGGCAATGGCTGAACGCCATCTTTCGGTTGAAAAAACAGTACTGGATGGGCGCACGATCACCACTGTAAGGCCGCTCGATAAAGAGGAGCGCATTGCTGCGGTTGCCAATCTCATCAGCGGGAGGCAGCGTTCCGAATCCACCCTGCGTGCGGCGGCGGAGCTTATCGAACATGCAAAAAGCAGCGAATAGGAATTTGAAAGTGAAACACGGCGCATAACAAATTAATAGCGGCACTCTGTAGTAAAAACAATAAGTTTCCCTTATACTTACTACCAGCCATGGTAATCACTTTCCCGATCTTTAACGCAGGTTATCGTTTATGTCAAAAAGAATAATCGCCGGTTCCGCCGTTGCCCTGGTCACACCGTTCAAGAAGGATTTGACGGTGGACAAGGAAGCATTGCGGCGCCTCGTGCAGTTTCACATTGCAGGGGGAACGGATATTGTTATCCCGTGTGGAACAACCGGAGAATCTCCCACCCTGACCGCTGACGAACAGGCAGAAATAATCGAAACCGTCAGGGAAGAGGCCGGCAACAGAATTCTTGTCGTTGCCGGAGCGGGGACCAATGCGACCGACAAGGCGGTCCTGCTGACAAAAAACGCGGAAAAAGCAGGCGCCCAGGCAATCCTCTCGGTCGCTCCTTACTATAACAAACCCTCACAGGAAGGACTGTACCAGCATTACAGCCATATCGCCGAAGCGGTCTCCATACCGGTTATCGTTTACAACGTCCCGGGAAGGACCGGGCGCAACATGACGGCAGAGACAATTCTCAGGCTGGCGAACGACCATAAAAACATCGCCGCGGTGAAG
>JAKSDB010000199.1 GCA_022360415.1 Chlorobiales bacterium | reverse complement strand
CCGGAACACATGCACCGCATCCGGTGCAAAGATCTTTGTCAATAACAATCAGTCCGTTTTCAAGACGCATCGCCCCAAAATCACAGAAAGCGATACATGATCCAAGGCCGATGCAGGAGTAGCTGCACTGTTTCGGCCCGACATAGGTTTGCGTCGCGGCCCAGCAGTCCTGGATGCCGAAATACTCGGCCGTTTCTCTCGCTGTATCGTTATCGCCCTGACAAAGCACGACCGCCGTTACCGGCTTGGGTTCGGCCATGGTGAGGCCGAGTGCGGTACCGAGTTTCGCCGCAAGGTCGGCTCCGCCGACCGGACAGGACATCGATGAATCTTTCGTTTGTACAAGAACTTCAGCGAACTGTCCGCAGCTCGGGTAGCCACAGGCTCCGCAGTTGACGCCGGGAAGGATATCGTTGATGAAGACCACCATTGGATCTTCTTCGACGTGAAATTTTTTCGAGACATAGAAAATTATAAGGCCAAGAGCAAGCGCCACTGAACCCAGACTTGCGACGGCCGGTATGAATGCTTCACTAATCATACGGCGTTATTTAATTCCTGTGATATAGTAATATGTTTTGTTCTTCAGTAAAAACCGGAGAGCGATATAGGTTATGACGAGAACCGCTGTTCCGGAAAGAAACGATTGCCAAAGCTCCATTTTCAAGACGCTCGACAGTCCAAGCGCAATCATGAACAGCACCAGCGGCCCTACAAAAAGCAGCAGCGCTGCCTTGATCTCTGCATGTTCTTTCAGGTTACATTCGACCATATCGCCGGGTTTTGCCGCGATTTTGTTTTGTGCAAGAACCGTTTCAGGCTTCGTTGACGGCTTTTGACCCATGTTGCAGGCTCCACAGTGCACATTATCATTTGACGCTTCCACGCAGACGATCTCGATTTCAGCTTTTCCTTTATACGTTTTCAACACTTTAGCATACATAAGGCATAATCCTCTCCTGTCCTAAAGTCGATTTAGGCATATGTTATTACGTCGTAATAACCTCTCTTATACAACGGTAGCCCGGTAGCCGGAACAGTGAAATGTGAGATGCACCGTGTCGCCCTGAACCCTGTTTTTACCTGTGATCCAGGCACAAAACGGCACGAAATTTAACAATAATCAGGGATATTAACAAGATTTTAACGGTGTCAATGATCTCAAAGACCGTTACGGGCAAAGATGATATCGACGCTTTTTTTGAGCTTGTTCAGGATGTTTTCGGGTGAGAAAAGTTTTTCTATTTCTTCAGGTGATACATGTGCGAGTATATCCTGATCCTGCAAAACATACTCTTTCAGTTGAACCTTGTTCTCCCAGCTTTTCATGGCATTGCGCTGTACAAGCTTGTAAGCCTCCTCCCTGGTCAAGCCCTTACCGGTAAGCGCAAGCAGCAATGTTTGGGAAAGAGTAAGACCATAGGATGTATTGAAATTGTCCTCCATCCTGTCCGGATAGACAAGCAGGTTTTTCAGGGTGTCCGTAAACGTACGAAGCATGTAACAGAGCGCCATGGTAGAATCGGGCATGATAATCCTTTCAACAGACGAGTGTGAAATATCCCTTTCGTGCCAGAGAGCGACATTTTCCATTGCCGCGATGGAATTGGAGCGTACAACCCTCGCGAGACCTGTCAGACGTTCGAAGGTAATAGGGTTACGCTTGTGCGGCATTGCCGAGCTTCCTTTCTGCCCTTTGCTGAAAAACTCTTCGGTTTCCCTGACTTCAGTACGCTGGAGGTGGCGAAACTCGACGGAAAACTTTTCTATTGAGGACGCTACGATTGCGAGTGTGGTAAGAAATTCGGCATGCCTGTCCCGTTGCAATACCTGCGTGGAGATCGGCGAAGGCTTCAGCCCAAGCTTTTTGCAGACAGCCTCTTCTATATCAGGCGAAAGATGCTGGTATGTGCCCACAGCGCCCGAAATTTTACCTACGGAAACATTTTCGACCGCTCGATCGAGCCTTGCAAGGTTTCGGAGCATCTCCTGGTGCCAGAGCAGGAGTTTCAGCCCGAACGTTGTCGGTTCCGCGTGAATACCATGGGTGCGGCCCATCTCAAGGGTGTATTTGAATTCAACAGCCCTGTCAGCGAGCACTTCGATAAGCTTTTCGAGGTCGTTGATGAGGATTTTGCCGGCATCACGCATCTGCATTGCAAGACATGTGTCGCCGACATCGGACGAGGTAAGTCCTTCATGAATATATCGTGACCAGGGGCCGACATACCGGTTGACGTTTGTGAGGAAGGCTATGACATCGTGTTTGGTTTCTTTTTCTATTTCAAGGATTTCATCAACATTGAATCTTGCGTTTTTCTTTATCACATCAAGGGCTTCCTGCGGAACAAGCCCTGCTTCAACGCGGGCTTCGACCGCCGCTATTTCAAGTTGCAGCCAACGTTCGAACTTCGCTTCGTCCGTCCAGATTGCCTGCATGTCTTTGGGTGAGTAACGTGGTATCACTTTATTCTGGTTTGTTGGATCAAATCGATCGATCTTGATTTTTGAAAAGCATCAATATACCATTTTGTTCAGACATCAGATCGTTCGCGACAATTTATAGAGGAGCCCATCAGACTGGTGCTTTCAAGCTATGAATTCCGCATCTCCCTGTATGTTTTTTTTATGTACTCGATGGCAGCTTCCCGGTCATAGGGAATTTCGCCCTCTATGACAGCCGATTCCATTTTTTTCTTGATGATACCGACAAGCCGCCCTTCGCTAAGTCCGAGGGTCTGCATGATATCACAGCCATCGATCGGAGGCCTCCATCTGGCAAGTAAATCTTTTTCAGCCACCTCAGCGATTTTTTTCTCGACGATGTTGAAATTATTCATGATCTTTCTGACCTTTTCGGGATTCTTGCTGGTTACATCTGCCCTGCAAAGTGTCATCAGGTCATCGAGGTCCTCCCCGGCTTCGTACATCAGGCGCCTTACTGCCGAATCGGTAATCTCGTCTTTCGACAAGGGGATAGGACGGTGGTGCAGGCGTATCATTTTCTGGACATACGGAAGCGGTTCGAGCGGCCAGCGCATCGAGCGGAATATTTTTACAGAAAGCTTCATTCCGACAACTTCATGACCGTGAAAGGTCCAGCCGGATGATTTGCTAAAGCGTTTTGTCAATGGTTTTGCGATATCGTGCAGCAAGGCTGAAATCCTCAGCCAGAGATTGTCGCTTTTCTCGGCAAGCTTGTCCACTACCTGAAAGGTATGGAGAAGAGTGTCCTTGTGCCCGAGCCCGTCAACCTGTTCTATGCCTGCCATGGCGGCAAGTTCCGGGAAGATTTCTTTCAGGACTCCGGTTTCATGGAGAATGATAAGGCCGACAGATGGTTTCGGGCTTGCCATGATTTTCAGGAACTCCTGGCTGATCCGTTCTTTTGAGACAATCGAGATTCTTTTCCCCATTGAATTCATGGCGTTTTTCACCTGTTTGTCAAGCCGGAAACCAAGCTGGCTCGAAAACCTTGCCGCTCTCATCATCCGCAAGGGGTCGTCCGAAAAGGTTTTTTCCGGTTCGAGCGGTGTTTTCAGCACCTTTTGACGAAGATCATCGTATCCGTTGAAAAGATCGACGATGCAGTTACGGCTGCTGCTGTTCAGAATGACAGCGAGAGAGTTTATTGTGAAATCCCGCCTTGCAAGATCGTCTTCGAGCGACCCTATTCCGGTGATGGGTTTACGCGACTCGGGGTTGTAGCTTTCCTTGCGCGCTCCTACTATTTCAAGCAACACGGTCCCGGTTTCCGGCAGGTCGAGTTCGAGCCGGGCGGTGCGGAATCTTTCGAAAACAACAAAATGCTTCCCTTCGAGCTTTTTTTCGATCAACTTTGCAAACGGTATGGGTTCACCGATAACCATGATGTCGATGTCGGTGCTTGACTTATGCATCAGAACGTCTCTTACATATCCTCCTACAAGATAACATGGAGTACCTGTGCTATCGGCGAGGTCACCTATCCGGTAAAGAATTTCGGGAAGAGAGCGGTGTGGCAGTTTTTCCTTGCAGGGCATAGACCTATCGGAGTTCTCTATGAATGATTTTGTTCCTGTGCCGCTATTCAGCGACTTGCGGGTCTGCCGGAGTATCAGGCTTTGTTTCCAGGGCTTCTATCTTGTATCTGAACAACCCGATCGATATCATGGTTCCGGCAATCATGAGAGCACCCGCAACGATAAATGGCATCTGGGGATACATGCCATAAAGGATGCTGCCGCTGAACGGCCCCATTATCCTGGCAAGGGCATTGATCGATTGCCCGTAACCCATGATCTGTCCCTGTTTTTGTGTATAGCTGTAAAGGGAAAGCATCGAGATATTGATCGGGTGGACAAGGCTGGTCCCGATGGCATAGAAAAACAGGATGACGAGGCCGAGAGAAAAGAGGGTCGTTGACGGAATGAAAGGGATAAAAAACACGCCAACAAATGTTATGAGATGGCCCCAGAGAAAAAGCCTGTGTTCACCGAACCGCTTGTTCAGTTTTCCGAGAAGGCCGCCCTGCACTATGGCCGTCAGAACACCTACATAAGCAAAAAGATTTCCCGTCTGCTGTTCGGTGGCATGGAACTGTTCTTCCCAGAGCAGGATGGCGGCTATCTGCATGTTGACGACCCCTAACGTGTAGATAAAGTTCGCACTCATGAGCAAGGCTACAGGGCTGCTGCTGAAGGCTGTCCTGACATCATTGAGATAGATTTTTGATTTCTCTTTAAAGGATGCAAAAAAAGGCAGGCTGGAGCGTTCCGACAAACTGCCGAAAAAGTGGGCTAAAGTTTTTGCATCCCTGTTGGATTCCGGCAGGAAGAAAACAGCAAGGATAAAATTGATCCCTATAAGCCCCGCGGCCACGAAGCCGACCATTTGTATGCCGAAATTAGTCATGAGGGAGCCGCCCAGAGGAGGCCCGATGACAAAACCGAGTCCGAAAGCGGCACCAAGCATACCCATGGCTTTCGACCGGCTCTGGCTGTCGGTCACATCGGTTATGTATGCCTGCGCAGCCGCGATATTGGCCGAACCGATGCCAGAGAGCCCGCGCGCAAGCACAAGCAGGAGGACAGTTGTGGCATGGGCGAAAAATACGTAGGACACAGAGGCCATGAATATGCTGCACAGCATCACAGGTCTTCTGCCTATGAAATCGCTCAGCCGTCCCCAGAGAGGGGCGAAAATGAACTGCATGGTTGAGTAAATGGCTGTAATGAGGCCGATCATGAACGGATTGGCCCCAAGGTCTTTGGCGTATGTCGGCAGAAGAGGCAGGACAATGCCGAAACCGATCAAGTCGAGCAGTACTGTCAGAAACAGTATAGCCAAAGGTGATTTCTTCATGCAGGGAGGCTGTTATATAGTAGTAAAGCCGGAAAGATAAAAAAACGGGCGCTTTTTTCCTCTTTCGGGGTTATTCGTTTAATCTGATAATGCGTCTGAGCTGTTCTATGCCTTCAAGAACGCGGGGACCGGGACGAAGGAAAATGCTGTTATCGAAATCATCGTAAATCCGGCCGTTTTTCACGGCGGCTGTATGTTCCCAGCCGGGTCTGGAAGCTACTTTTGCAGCAACGCCTCCTTCTCTTGACATGTACATGCAGGCTATGATGTCCGGGTTCTGTGCGATCACCCATTCGGGGGAAACCTCAAAATATTCCTTTTCGACAACGCTGCCGATATTCTTACCTCCTGCATAGGCGATAAGAGCGGAAACATAGCTGTTTTTTCCACCTGTCCAGAGAGGGTCATCCCATATTTCCAGGTAGACTTTCGGGGGGGAAAGATGTGTATCAAACCGGCTCCTGTATTTTTCCAGACCTTTTTCAATAATGTGAGCGAGGCTATCCGCTTTTTCAGGGTTGTCCGTAATTTCACCCAGTTTACGGAGCGCTCGGGGAATATCCTCCGGGACACGAACTGCCAAACGCTCCCGCCTGATGCCGAGCTCGGTTATTTTTGTCCCCATGTTTTCATCTGCGAGATCAATATCGAGCACAAGGTCCGGTGAGATACCGGTCAACACTTCAAGAGACGGTTTGCCGAAAGCTCCGACAACCTGGATTTTTCCTGCTTCCGGCGGCCAGTCACACGCGCTGGTTCTGCCGATAAGCTGATCGCCTGCTCCGATTGCATAGGTCATTTCCGTTATGCTTGGAGCCAGACTCACGATTGTCGGTTTGTCCGAAGAACGAGCTGGCTCTTTGGTGGGTACGGTTTCACGGCATCCGGCAAGGATTGCAGCGATTATGATGACAAAAAAAGCCAGAGGCTTAACGGGATGCAAGGTATTGTTCATAACGTTTAAGAACTTCCTGATGATTGAATGCGAGTTTCAGACTGCCGGCTTCCCTGATGGAAAACCAGGAAATGTCGGATACTTCTCCTTCTTGCGGGCTTAGTGAGCCGGTTCCTGCTCCGTGAAACATAAGCACAACCGCATAAAAGTTGTTTTCAGGGAAAATTTCATCGCAATAGCCAAGAAATTCGGGTGATTCCAAATCAAGTCCCGTTTCTTCGGCTGTCTCGCGGATAACGGCGTTTTCAGCGGTTTCACCTGAGTCGATATGCCCGCCGGGAAAGCACCAGAATCCCCTGAATGGCTCCACAGTTCTTCGCGTCAACAGAATAACGTTTCTTTCCGCCTCTGAAGGCGATATTATTGCAGTTACAGTTGCTTTTACCATAGCTGAATTGATTGTTTCAAGTTTTCATTTTGCTGCTGTTTTTCTGTCAGAGGGGATAGTTTTATATGGTTGTGCAGTTATACATGAAAACAAAATATCAATGATATCCATGAACATGAAGAGCAAACCAGAGGTGCAAGTTTTCCGGTTTTAGGGCGCCTCTATATAACGATAAGGATAAATAACTGATATGAGAGTTAAACGATTGTTATATAAACAGAAAATCCCGACCGGCATAGAAGAGGTGTGGGATTTTTTCTCCAATCCAAGAAACCTTGCAGAAATAACGCCTCCTGATATGCATATGAGAATCACCAATGAGGTGGACACCGGCTCTCTGTACGAAGGCATGATTATCAACTATACACTGTTTCCATTTCTCAATCTTCCCGTCCGATGGTCAACGCAGATAACGCATGTCGGTAAACCATATGAGTTTTGGGATGAGCAGAAATACGGGCCCTATGAATACTGGCATCATCGACATCTGTTTCGTGAAATTCCCGAAGGAGTAGAGATGACCGATATCATCGAGTACAAAACCCCTTTCGGTTTTTTTGGGGAAATGCTCAATCAGCTTCTTATTCATAGCCGCCTTGAATACGTTTTTTCCTATCGAAAGAAGAAGATAGAAGAGATTTTCGGGGCTATGCGATCAGTTGCAACATAATCGTTGACGTATAGAGATATTTTTGCTATATAACAGCCAGGTAAAATTGTTCTTTCTTATTTGACTGGTGCCGGTTTAAAAGCCGGAGAATAGGGAAGTGCGTGAAAATCGTACACTGTGCCCGCAACTGTATTACGGTTACTCTGCTTTCGGTCCATGGCCACATGTGCTGACGCAGCAGTCGCTGATGATCACTGTAATTGTTCCGCCCGGAATATATGGGAAGGTCATCAGCAGAAGTATTCCGTGAAAGTCAGGAGACCTGCCAGTTATCAATTGCTTG
>JAKSDB010000170.1 GCA_022360415.1 Chlorobiales bacterium | reverse complement strand
TATCAAGCACCTTCCTTCCGGCATCGTTGTCTCCTGTCAGCAGGAACGTTCGCAGTTTCAGAACCGCGAGCGCGCCATGAAAATGCTGCGTGCCCAGCTCTATCAGAAACAGCGGGAAGAAGAGGAAGCAAGAAAGCAGGAAGTCGAAGGCAAAAAGAAAAAGATCGAGTGGGGCAGCCAGATTCGGAGCTACGTCATGGACGACCGTAGAATCAAGGACCACCGAACGAACTATGAACGGCACGACATAGAGACGGTTCTTGACGGTGATATTGACGATTTTATGGAAAAGTTTCTGTCGGAATTCAGCAACTGATGAGACAATGGTAAACGGTTTGCTCAGGTTCGGCGTAATCACCGACATCCACTATGGTAACGGTGATCGCTCCACAGAAAGAAAAGACCTGCATACCTGTTTTGATTTCTGGGAGAAGAACAACGTGGAATTCGCCGTTCAGCTTGGCGACCTCATCGACGGTAAAGGCCCGGAAGCCGAAGAAAACCTCGAAGGGATTACCGCCTCTCTCCGTGAGTATCCCGGGCCGCTGTATCATGTTGCCGGAAACCACTGCCTCGGCGCCCCTCTCGACCGCTACCTCGAAGAAACCGACCTCGATTCACCTTATTACACCTTCAGCACAAACGGCATACGCTTCATCGTGCTGCACGGCATGGACATCAACCCGGGCTCAGAGCCGGAATCCGCTCCTGATAAAGCGAGAAAAAAACTCCTGAACCATGACCCCTGGGCAAATCTTTACTGCGGAGCTATCGGAGAAGAGCAGATTCACTGGCTCGAAGTGCAGCTCGACGATGCACGCGCATCGGGAGAGAGGGTCATCATATTCTGCCACTTTCCGCTGTTGAAAGAAACCTCCGACGAGCCGCACGGTCTTTTATGGAACCATGACGAAGCGACGGACATCCTGCGGCGTTACGAGAACATCATTGCCTGTTTCACCGGGCACCTGCACCGCAGCGCTTACTTCAAACGCTACGGTATTCATTTCATGACCATGGCACCGTTCCTCAAGCGCAACGAACCACCCTACTACTCCTGCGGAATGATCGAGCTCGATAACGCATTACTTACAGTATACGATCAGGACATGAGTGAGCTCCATAAACTGAAAATCAGTTAAGAAATGCTCCGTCATCTTGCGCTCACCTGCATACTTTTCCTATTCTCCCAGTTGAATGCGCTGTCAGGGGCCGCAGTAAACAGCCAGCCCGACCTCACGCTCGACAGCACCGCAAAACAACAGGGCGAGTTCTTTGTTGTAATTGTTTCAGGCATCTCCCATAGACCGGATCTCTGGTTCAACGAAAAGCGTTTTACCATGTTCCGGCATGATAACGACAGTTACCGCGCACTGGTTCCGGCTGAAAACCTTATGAAACCGGGCAGCTACGCTCTGCTCGCGAAGGCGGGCTCATGGAAAAAACGAATTCCCGTCCAGATTGTATCCAACAATCTGCCTGTACAGGAAATATGGCTCGACGAAAAGACAAACCGCCTGAAAGCGACAAAAGAGGAAAAAGCGAAGGTAAAAGCCGCGCTGAAAACCCTGAGCGAAACAAAACTCTGGTCTGATCTGTTCAGCTATCCCTGCAACGGCAGGAAATCCAGCCCGTTCGGCGTGAAGCGCTCATACAACGGCGCACCTGTAACGAGCTATCATAAAGGCCTCGATATCGCCGTCCCCCGAGGCACCCCTGTCAAAAGCCCGGCAAGAGGAAAGGTTGTGCTTACCGGTTACGAATCCAACCGCTTCCATGTCCACGGCAACACCGTCATCATCGACCACGGCCAGGGCTTGACCTCGATTTACATGCATCTGCATTCGATCAGCGTCAATGAGGGTGATATGGTGAGCAAAGAGGACGTTATCGGCACCGTCGGCAGCACCGGCATCTCCACCGGCCCCCACCTCCACTGGGGTGTTTATCTGTATGGGACAAGCGTCGATCCGGAGTTGTTTGTAAGGAAGAAGTATTGACTCACTCTGTAAACCATTCGAAACGAAGTGGGCGGATCGAGGCAATCCTGTCAAAATCCGCATCTTTGTGAAGAAGAAGGGCATCGTGTTCCAAGGCAATCTGCGCTATGCAGCAGTCTATCGAACTTCGTACCGTTATCCCTTTTCTTCTCAGTTCAAAAAAAATTCGAGCCGCATCAACCCAGGTTTTCTCCGTCGCTTCAAGATAGAACTGCGTCGAAAGATATTTTTCAAGCAGCTTCCATTCGTCACCGCTTTTTGCACCCTGTAGAAGCTCCAGCTGCGCAAAACGGCTCAGGACAAGTATTTCACCATGGGTCTTCTTTCGGAAAGATTCGACAACATCGCCTTGCCTGTCCCTCAGGACCTCAATCCAGACAGATGTATCGACAAGAATCATTCCCTGATCTGTCTCATTTTCTTGTGGTCGTAATCCTCGTAAAACTCGACCTTTCCCGCAAGCTCTGTCATATCTCTCCGTTTTTTCAAGCGGATCAGAACCTCCAGCGCTTCCTCTACCAGCGCCTTTTTGGTTTTTGCATCACTAACGGAAAAGGCTTCGCTGAGAAGCTTGTCGTCAATAACAATATTCGTTCTCATCCTTAATTTCCTGACTTTTTCTTAACCGATAACAACCTTAATGTGACCTTAATGTGTATACAATACACACAAACTATACCTTACAACTGAAAGTTGCAATCGCAGTTTTACATTGTGGCGAAAGAAAAGGATGAAATACCATGGAAGAAAAAAGAAAAGCAGATCAGCAAAAACAACGAAGCACGCACAAACGCCTTTTACCCTAAACATCTCTGTTCCAGCAAAAGACATCTCGATGCTGCATAGAAAGGATAGCTTCTATTGAAAAATCAATGCTCTGGAGAATATGCCGATAAAACTTGAGTTTAGGCTTTTTTCAATGCTAAATCCCAGAATCCAGCATAAAATAATTCGTCCGGGGAATTAAAGCAAAATTGGGCTATCTGTAAAGGTAGCCCATTGCTTTTTTTTGTTTAGCTAAGATATTATTGTAAAAAACACTAACAGAATTTGAACCATAATACTCCGAATCTCCGTAAAAACAAGAAAGCTGCCTCATAATTGACTTATGAGACAGCCTCTTTGCTGAAAAAATACCGGAGGGGCATAACAAGAATATCGGGTTATCGAGGTGGATCCCCGTTCCACTCATTGAGAATCCCGACGCTTGCCGAACTGCCAATTCTCGTCGCTCCTGCCTCGATAAATTTCATGGTATCCTGCAAAGTCCGAATACCGCCTGATGCTTTGACTCCGGTTTCAGAACCAACTGTTTCGACCATAAGGCCGACATCTTCGAGGGTTGCTGCTCCTCCGAAGAATCCTGTACTGGTTTTCACGAAATCCGTTCCCGCCTGTTGTGCGATTTTGCAGGCAAGTATCTTTTCGTCACGGCTCAGAAACTGGGTTTCAATTATCACCTTGCATGTAAGCCCCTGAGATACATTTACAACTGCGGCAATATCCTTGCTCACCATCTTATGATTACCATCTTTCAACGCACCAACATTGATGACCATATCAAGCTCACGGGCACCATTGCGCATTGCGTCTTCAGCCTCAAATACTTTAACCTGGGTTGTTGAAGCGCCAAGTGGAAATCCAATGGGAGTGCCAACCTTGACAGAAGTACCATTGAGTAATCGAGAAGCAAATGATGTCCAGAATGGATTGACAAATACAGCATAAAAGCCGTAATCAACAGCCTCCGAACACATCTTTGTTATGTCATCCTGCTCTGCATCGGGCTTCAGCAGGGTATGATCAAAATAACCTGCCAACTGTCTGGAATTTTCAATCCTCATGGCCCGATTTTTATTTTTGACATCATATTATACAAGCCTTCATCGATGGTCATGAACCTGGTGTTCAAGCATGCTGCAGCTTTACGATTGCTCATGGAGCAATCAGGAGGCCGGGAATCGACAAAAGGGTAATCATACAGCGATGAAGGGACAATGCAGGAGTAATCATACCCCATGACCTGCGAAAGTCTCAACCCGAAATCGTACCGGCTTATCCGTTCAGAACCACAGAGATGATAGATCCCCTGCAACTCATTTCGCGCCAGCAACTCCCCTATCGAAGCACAAACGTTATCCAGATACACAGGGGTTCGGAATTCATCGTTGAACAGCCTGATCTCCTGATGCTTTTGCAGCCTGTCGACCATCGTCTCCGCGAAGCATGTTGAAGAACCGATACTCTTACCGAAAATCAAGCCCGGTCGAGCGATGCAATAGTTTGAGTTCAGGGAGGCAATGATATACTCACCATGGAGCTTTGTCACTCCATAATAGCATACCGGATTTGGCTCGTCCTCTTCAGTATAGAAAGATTGCTTTCCATCAAACACAAGATCGGTTGAAAGGTACACAACTCTTGCATTGACCTCTTCGGCTGATCGCGACACATTTTCCGTCCCTGTTACATTTATAGCAAAGGCCTTTTCCCGGTACCTGGCACAGTCGTTAACATTTGTCAGGGCTGCGGCATGAACCACAGCGGTCGGCCTGATTTCAGTGACAATACGCCGGACTTCGTTTGCATCTCTGATATCAAGGGAAACATACTCACCAAACCTCAGTAGAGAATCATCATAAGTTTTGCATGCGATATATACAGAATAGTTTCCTTTGAGCAATGACGCCAGTTTTAAACCGACAAAACCGCTCCCGCCTGTGATCAATACAGAATCCATCACGCACTATCCCCACCATACTCATTTCTGAGAATGGTTACAGCGTCCATAACCGCCGTAACACCATGAGCTTCTCTTAGGTCATTGATTTTTTTCAAAAAAAAGTTAACAGCGTTTCCAAAAGGTGGACACACACCGCAATCACAGAGATACCGCAAATCATCGGTCAGAAATTTCCTTCGATCACTCAGCCAGACATCAGAAAATGATTTATCATCAACCACCGATCCTAATGACACGGCACTTGGCATCGTATTGTGATCACAGAAGTAGAGGTTTCCGTCAGAGCCTATTGTGGCAAGAAAATTATGATAAAAACAACCGGCTTTATCCAAGCTGGTATTCCATTTCTTATACGTATTATTGATCACGTCCTCCTTTGAGTGAACAACCCGGACATCAAAC
>JAKSDB010000384.1 GCA_022360415.1 Chlorobiales bacterium | reverse complement strand
TCGATGACCTTGTTGACAAGGCTGTCGAGGAAATAGCGGTCGTGGCTGACCAGCATCAGGGTGCCGTCATAGTTCTCGAGGGCGTCGATCAGCATCTCCTTTGAGCGCATGTCGAGATGGTTGGTCGGCTCATCCATGATGAGCAGGTTCGAAGCCTGCAACAGGATTTTGGCGAGTGAGAGCCTTGATTTTTCGCCTCCCGAAAGAACCGCAGTCTTTTTCTCCACACTGTCACCGCTGAACAGGAAACATCCGAGTATATCCCTGACTTTGCGCTGCGATTCCGCATCGGGGGCAGCGTCCATCATTTCTTCGAGCGCCGATTTGCGAGAATCGAGGTTTTCGGTTTGATGCTGGGCGAAATAGTTCAGGGAGACGTTATGCCCGTGGATTATCCTGCCCTCGTGGTCGAGTTCTCCGGCTACGATTCTGCAAAACGTTGTCTTGCCGGCCCCGTTCGAGCCCACGATGGCTATCCGGTCCCCACGCATGACCTCGAGGCTGATATCTTCCAGAACAATCTTGCGGGAACCGTCAGGCTGATGCCAGGATTTCGTGACTCGTTCAAGTCTCAGTACCTCCTTGCCGGATCGCCTGGCTTTGGGGAAACTGAACAAGATGCCCGGCAGATCATCCTCCGGTGCCTGGAGTTCTTCTTCGAGCTTCTGCAGCTGCCGCAGCCTGTTTTGTGCCTGTTTTGCCTTGGTTGCTTTATAGCGGAAGCGGTCGACAAAGGCTTTCAGGTGGGCCATTTTCTTCAGGTCGTTTTCATACCTTGCCATCATCAGCTCGAAACGCTGTGCCTTTTCTTTTTCGTAATAGCTGTAATTTCCTTTGTATTCATGTATTGTCTTGAAATTGATTTCAAGAGTTCTTGTCGTGATTTTGTCGAGAAAGAACCGGTCGTGGGAAACGATGACACAGCTGTGGTCATAACCCGCGAGATAGTTTTCGAGCCATCTCAGGGAGTCGATATCAAGATGGTTGGTCGGCTCGTCGAGCAGAAGAAGCGTAGGCTTCTGCAAAAGCAGTCTGGCAATCAGGAGCCGCATCTGCCAGCCACCGGAAAATTCCCTGACCTTTTTCCTGAATCCGTTCCGGCTGAAACCCAGCCCGCTGAGCACTTTTTGTGCATCCGCTTCCATTTTGTATCCACCGAGACGCTCAAATTCATGGGATGCCTCGCTGAACCTTTCAATAAGCTTGTTATAGGCGGAGCTTTCATGATCCTGGCCGGGAACTTCAAGCTCTTTCTGCATCCGTTCAATGGATGAGGCCAGATCGTTCAATTTTTTATGGACCTGAAGCACATAATGCAGGGCGGTTGTCTCCAGGTTGTTTTCGAATGAGATTTCCTGTGGGAGATAGCCGATCGTGGTATCGGATGACCGAATAAACTGGCCGTTTGAGATTGCCGAACGTCCGGAACCGGTTTCGTTTATAAAGCGCAGCAGGGTTGATTTCCCGGTGCCGTTGAGACCGACAAGACCAATCCGGTCCCTTTCCCCGATACGAAAGGAAGCGTTGATCAGAAGGTCTTTCACGCCTCTGCTCAGGCTGATGTTTCGTGCTTCAAGCATGGAATCAGAGTCCCGGTTGACTCAGGAAAATGTAAAGTGACAGCAAAGATACAATAATTCATGAAAGCCTCATTAGAGGATGAGATACTATATTTCCTTCTTCATGAAAACATGTAAAAAAACTAAATGACATGGGCACAGTAACTGTAGTCATAACAGGAGGGACGAGAGGGATAGGTCTCGGTCTCGCAGAAAGATTCCTTGAAAAAGGGTGCAGGGTAACCATTTGCGGCACATCGGCGCAAGGTGTCGGCAAGGCGCTTGAGGAGCTTGCCGCTTATAGAGAAAATATCAGAGGAACAGTTGCTGACGTCGGGGAAAGGAGTGAGGTGGAGTCACTGCTTGAAACGGCTCTGGAAAGCTTCGGCCCGGTGGATATCTGGGTGAACAATGCCGGGATCAGCCATGAAACAGCGAAGATCTGGGAACTGAATCAGGAAACAATCCAGAAGGTCCTCCGTACCAACATATTGGGAGTTGTAAACGGTACCGTTGTCCCTTTTCTTGCCATGAAAAAGCGGGGAAAAGGCAAGATTTTCAACATGGAAGGGCTCGGGAGCGACGGCTTTATCCTGGACGGCAT
>JAKSDB010000184.1 GCA_022360415.1 Chlorobiales bacterium | reverse complement strand
TCAATGTTCCACACAGTCTGGAAGGGGGGGTATGTCGTTACTGTTCTTGTCGCGCTGGTCCTCATGGTTATCGCATATATCGTTGAGCGCCTCATAGCTCTCAACAAAGCGTCCGGGAGAGGAAACATTCCCGGGTTTGTCAAAGAGCTCAAACAGGATGTCGAAGCGGGCGCCATCGATCAGGCGATCGCCAAATGCGATGAACACAAAAGTTCCGTTGCGGCAGTTTTGCGCTCGGTATTCCAGCGTTATAAGAGCCTCGGGCTGCAGAATATCGGTGACCGCGAGAAACGAATCAGTGAGATGGAAAAAGCAGTTGAGGAAGCAACAACGATGGAAATGCCGTTGCTGGAAAAAAATCTTGTTGCCATATCCACCATCGCCTCGATTTCAACCATGGTCGGCCTGCTGGGGACGACGCTCGGCATGATCCGTGCGTTTACGGCCATGGCAACCAGTGGCGCGCCGGACGCGGTTCAGCTGTCTCTCGGTATTTCCGAAGCGTTGATCAATACCGCGTTGGGAATTCTCGGAGGGATAATGGGTATAGTGACCTACAACGTTTTCACCAACAAAGTCGATCGTTTTACCTATATGATCGACGAAGCAGCTTTTTATATCATTCAGACGCTCGGTGCTCAATCTGAATAATGGCATATGTCGAAAGTTAAATCCAGACGAATAGGGTTCAGGATCGACATGACGCCGATGGTCGATGTGGCGTTCCTGCTGCTCACCTTTTTTATGCTGACCACCAAGTTCAAGCCGCCAGAGCCGGTACAGATCGATCTTCCTTCCTCACACGCCGAGCAGAAGGTTCCCGAATCGGATATCCTCACGGTAAGTGTCAGCGGCGAAAACCGTTATTTCATGGGGGTGTCGTCCCAGCACTCCCGGGAAAGGAGTTTCGAGCGGGTCATCCAGCCGAGACTTGAGTCGGCCGGTATGGGAGGGCAAGCCGTAGCTGATTCACTGAAAAGTTTCAAGCTCGCCGAATTTTTTCCCGTGCGAAAAAACGAGCTGAACAATTTTGTGACAGCGGCGCG
>JAKSDB010000022.1 GCA_022360415.1 Chlorobiales bacterium | reverse complement strand
GAGGATGTGACCTCCACCTTCAACGTTACAGCCGGCGGTTATGGTGCCTACGGTATGTATGCCGATGATTATATCGATATCGGCAGGGACCTTGGCGGCACATTTACTATCGAGGCCGGTACTTATAGCGCTTATGGTCTCCGTGCTTGGGACGAAGATATCAGCATAGGCGAGGACGTAACTGCAACGATGAACGTCACGGCAGGTAGCAACAATGCCTACGGTATGTCTGCCTATGACTATATCGATATCGGCAGGGACCTTGGCGGCACATTTACTATTGAGGCTGACGGTTACAATGCCTATGGCCTCCGTGCTAATCTTGAGGATATCAGCGTCGGTGAGGATGTGACATCTGTGATGAACGTTACGGCCGGTGAAGACAACGCCTTTGGCCTTCGTGCCGGTGAGGATATCATGATCGGCGGCAACCTTGGCGGCACATTTACTATTGAGGCTGACGATTACAATGCCTATGGCCTCCGTGCATTGTATGGAGATATCGAGATAGACGAGAATGTTACTGCAACGATGAACGTTACGGCTGGTGAAGACAACGCCTTTGGTCTTCTTGCCGGCGAGGATATCGTAATCGGCGGTGACCTTGGCGGCACATTCACGATTGATGCCGGTAGAGACAATGCGTTTGGACTGGCAGCCGGCTGGGACAAGAAGAGCAGCTATATTGACATCGGCGGGGATGTGACGGGTTCCTACACTGTGACGGCGGGCGGTGATCATGCCTACGGCATGTTTGCCAACGAGTACATCGATATCGGCGGCAACCTTGGAGGCACGTTCACAATTGAATCGACTGCCGGTTCCAATGCCCATGGTCTCCGTGCTTGGGAAGAAGATATCAACATAGGCGAGGACGTAACTGCAACGATGAACGTCACCGCTGGTGCAGACAATGCCTTTGGCCTTCGCGCCGGCGAGGATATCGAGATAGACGGCAACCTTGGAGGCACGTTCGACATCGATGCCGGCGGCGACAATGCTTTTGGATTGGCGGCAGGGTGGGGAACCTCCACAAGCCATATCGAGATCGACGGCGATGTAACGGGTTCCTACACTGTGACAGCAGGCGGTGATAATGCCTACGGCATGTACGCGAATGACCATATCGAGATCGGCGGTACACTGGGCGGCGACTTCACGGTCGAAGCGGAAGGTTCTGATGCCTATGGTCTTCGTTCCATGAATGAGGATATCGAAATCGGCGAGGACATGACCGGTACCTTCACCGTGACGGCGGGTGAAAACAATGCGTATGGTCTTGGTGCCGATACCAATATCGAGATCCTGGGAGATGTCGGTGAGGACATGACGATGACCGTTACGGCGACTGACGGAAGCGATGCCTACGGTTTCCGTGCAGGGGAGGATATCATTATCGGTGGCGATTTTGATGGTGACGTGACAGTGATGGCCGGAGGCGATGACGCGTTCGGCATGCTTGCGGGCGAGGATATCGAGATAGGCGGCAGCCTCGGCGGCAAATTCACGATCGACGCCGGTGAAGATAACGCGTTTGGACTGGCAGCCGGCTGGGGCACCGAGGCAAGCTATATCGAGATCGACGGCGATGTAAGCTCGACCGTTGACGTCTATGCCGGCGGCTATAATGCTTACGGCATGTATGCCAATGACCATATCGAGATCGGCGGCACACTGGGCGGCGACTTCACGGTCGAAGCGGAAGACTATAATGCCTATGGATTGCGTTCCATGAATGAACATATCGAGGTCGGCGAGGATATGACCGGTACCTTCACTGTGACAGCAGGCGAAAGCAACGCGTATGGTCTTCGTGCCGATACCAATATCGAGATCCTGGGAGATGTCGGTGAGGACATGACGATGAACGTCACAGCCGGTCAAAGCAATGCCTATGGTCTTCGTGCCGATACCGGTATCGATATCGGCGGCAGCCTTGGCGGCTCGTTTACAGTTGAGGCAGCTGCCGGTTCCAACGCCTATGGTCTCCGTGCCAACGAGGAGGATATCGAAATCGGAGAGGATGTGACGTCAACGATGAACGTTACCGCAGGTGAGTACAATGCCTTTGGTCTTCGTGCCGGTGAGGATATCATTATCGGCGGTGACCTTGGCGGCAAATTCACGATCGACGCCGGGGAAGACAACGCGTTCGCACTGGCGGCGGGCTGGGACGGTGGCGGCAGCCACATTGACATCGGCGGGGATGTAACGGGTTCCTACACTGTGACAGCAGGCGGTGATGATGCTTACGGCATGTTTGCCAATGACTATATCGAGATCGGCGGCAGCCTTGGCGGAGACTTTACAATCGAGGCTGACGGTTACAATGCCTATGGCCTCCGTGCTCATGAGTATATCAGCATTGGAGAGGACGTGACTGCAACGATGAGCGTCACCGCCGGTATGGACAATGCCTATGGTCTTCGCGCCGACGAGGATATCACGATCGGCTACCTGCCGGACCAGGATCATGACTGGCCGGGCACAGGCAGCTATCTCGGGACGATGAATATCACTTCCTATGGTGACAATGCGTTCGGCATGAGTGCTGGTGAGAATATCGAGATAGGAAACAATCTCGGTGGTGAAATTACCGTCACTGCCGGTGAAGATCATGCGTTTGGGCTGGCTGCCGGATGGGACGGCGGGAGTCATATCGAAATCGGTAACGACGTATCGACTGATATGACCGTTACGGCCGAGCGGGATTATGCCTATGGCCTGTACGCCGAAGATTATATCAAGACCGGCAGGGATCTTGGCGGAACGATTACCGTTCAGGCGCTCGATAACGGTGCCTATGGACTGCATGCCGGCGGCGACGATGGTGAATACATCAAGATCGGCCGTGATGTGACAACGGATATGACGGTTATCGCCGGTAACGGTTCAATAGGTGAAGGTGGTGTCCGAACCGTAGGGGATCAGCTTGTCGATGGCGGCGACAACGATGACGCCTATGGTCTTCGAGCCTATGGATATATCGACATAGAAAGAAACCTGGACGGAACGTTGAATGTCTGGGCGCTCGATGACTATGCCTACGGCCTGTCTTCCGGTGAAGACATCAATATCGGCAACGATTTGTCCGCTACAATCAACGTAACAGCCGGGTTCGAGGAAGCTGACAGCGATAGAGCGTACGGATTGCGTGCGGATAACAACATTCTGATCGGCGATCTCAGTGAGGCCGGAATAGGTGATTTCACCGGTTCGCTAACGGTGACAGCCTACGGAAGCCATGCATACGGTATGCAGGCCGGTGAAGATATCAGGCTTGGCGGAACGCTTTCGGGCGAGATTACCACGACAGCCAAGGATTCCTGGTCTGTTGGTATGATGAGTGCGGGTGGCAGCATCTACGGCGGCGGTGATCCTCTCGAGAATCCCTTCACTATCGAGGACGGTACCATTTCCTCAACGGCGGAAGGAATCGATGGTGTCGCGATGGGTATTTACGCTTATGACGGCATGAACCTGAGGATCGGAGGTAATTCGGAAATATCCGCGGTCAGCGAGGATGGGGAAGCCTACGCTATCAGGTCTTCGTTCATAGACTTCAATCCGGCGGATGACATCGTTCTCCTTGAAGACACGGCAAGCCTGACAGGGGACGTGTTCCTGAGTGCAGGTGAAGACGAGATGACAGTAAAAGATATCGCAAAGATCGATACCGTACCGGTTCTCGATGGCGGCGAGGATATCGACATGCTTACTTTTGACGGTTGGGCCGGGACTCTTGGCGATGAGGTTGTCAACTGGGAAACCATCGATGTGAAAAACAACTCCATCGTCGATCTCGGTAACAATGACGCGGAGTTTGTCGTAATCGAGACTTCTGAAGACGGTGAATTCGTGACGTTCAACGTTGAAGAAGGTTCCCGGGTTATCGCGCAGGGGGCGTCGCCGGGAGAGTATGTTATCGTCGGGGATTACAACAATGACGGTATACTCGATCTGCTCGATGATGAAGTGAACGACTGGGTCCACGTGACGGGTGATTACACATCCGATACCGGCCAACTGTGGCTCGATGCCGATCTGAGCACCAGCGGCAAGGTCTCCGATGAGCGCCTGATTGTCGGTGAGGACGTCATTGGCGAAACGACCGTTGTTCTTAACAATGTTGTCAGTGACGTTGCGCTTACCGAAGGAGACGGCATTGAATTTGTTACGGTTGGAGGAGACTTCGATCCGGACAGTTTTGTGCTCGGTAATCCGAATGATTTCGGCCCGTTTGCCGTTGAATTTGCACAGGGTGAGGAAAATGACAACTGGTACATCCAGTCTCCCGGTTACCGCGAAGAAGCTGCTGTCTTGCAGTCGGTCACGCCGTTCATCAACCGCCTCGGCAACGAGTCCATGATGAGGTTCTTCGAACGCAGGGCATACGGATGGTTCAGGGATGACGTCGGCGAGAAGGAATCGTGGTGGATTCGCACGAAAGGCAGCAAATACCGCCTCGGGCTCGAAGGTGACGCCGCTACGGAGATTGATGGCTACAGCGGATGGTTCCAGATCGGTACCGATCTGGTCGCTGACGGCGACGAGGAAGGTACCCGTTTCGATCTCGGAATCTTTGCCGGAGCAGGTTTCGGCGAGGCTGACATCGACGGGTTGAGGAGCGACGACAAGGCAGGCGAGCTGTCACAGACCGCGTATGGCGTCGGTGCCTATATGTCGCTGCATGAACGGGGTACGTGGTATCTCGATGCGGTTGGACAGGCGATCTACAATGATCTGACTATCGACTACCTGACAGAAGAGAAACAGAAGCCGGAGGTGTGGTCCTATGCCGCTTCTATTGAAACAGGGGCGTGCATTCCTCTTGGACCGGGCTTCCGCTTCGAGCCGCAGGCCCAGTTGATTTATCAGTATACCGAGGGAATCGATCTCTCGACACTGGTCGGCGATGTCAGTATCGAAGACCATGACGGGCTCCAGGGCCGTTTGAGCCTGGCCGGTGTGGTTGGCAAATGCGAAAACAAGGTGCACCCGTTCTTCGAGGTTACCGTGATCAGGGACTTCTCGGATGACAACAAGGTACGGTATCTCGACGATAGCGTTGAGTTGACTTCCAACCCTGAGAAATGGTTCCTGGGCGGAACGATAGGCCTGAGTCAGGAGCTGAGCGAAAACAACGATTTCGGCTACTACCTGAAGGGCAGTGCCATGTTTGGAATGGAAGACCTCGATTCCTACGATTATTCGATAATGGCGGGATTGAGGAAAACCTTCTGAGCTGAAGCGGGTCGGTGCTTTACAAGGCAGAGGCCGTCTCGGAACCTGATTTCTGAGACGGCCTTTTTTTTGCGCGGTCTCACTCCTTTTCCGGTGCATCGCGATAGCGCGTTATGTCGTTACCGGTTAATCGTAGGGGAGACATGGGTCTGCCTACATGATGATGTATCGGGCGGACACGCAGGTCCGCCCCTACGAGGAAAAGGTTCATGATTGTTTCCCGGCGATCGGGACACAACGCGAAAGGCCGCCCGGGAAGTCAGGTTCCGGAGCGGCCTTTTGTAAACGAGATTAACGTGAGTGATCTTCACTCGTCGAGCATCCCTTCGAGACGGTCCTCGAGGTCGGCGTAGATTGCCTGAAGCTGGTTGATGGTTTCCTGGTCGGCTTTCCACATGCCTCTGCCGTTCGCTTCGAGCATTCGTCCGACGATGTTCAGTGTGGCCTGGGGGTTTACCTTGGTCAGGCGTTCACGCATTTCCGGATTGAAGGCGTAGGTTTCAGCAGCTTTTTTGTAAACCCAGTCGTCAACTCCTTTCGTAACGGCATCCCAGCCAACCATGTAGGTGAACCGGTTGCTGATTTCAGTCGCACCGGTATGTCCCTGGTCGATCATGCTTTCGAACCACTTCGGGTTCAGGAGCTTCGTGCGAAACTCTACTTTCAGCGCCTTGTCGGCATCATCGACTTTAACGTCCGCGGTAAAGGTCTCGACATAGTTCAGCTTGACGTTGTTGCCTTTGGTGTTTCTTCTCCGCGCGGAAAGCTGAAGTGATCCTGAAGAGGAGAAATACCGGTCGATGTCCGATATGCCGTACTCGGCGGAGTCAACCTGTTGGACGACACGGTCAACAGTGCCCAGAAGGTTTTCGAGGATCTCGGGCTGCTGGTCGCCGTAACGGTTCCCGCCATAGGCATAGCTTGTCCTTTTGATGAACATGTTGTCGAGGTCTTCCTCGTTCTCCCATGCCGAATCTTCAATCAGCTCTTCGACCATGGAGCCGTAGCTGCCGGGCGCCTGGGTGAACAACCTTGCCGTTGCGGCATCAAAGTCCTGCCCCTTCGCCGTTGCCTCGCCGACATGCTTTTTGATGTTGTTCATTTCAGCCGGTTCGTCGGCCCTGGCGGCATCCTTGACCAGCTTGTCGAGCAGATCGACAAGCACGCCGAAAGTGTCACGGAAAATCGAGCTGATCTGAATAAGAACGTCAACCCTCGGGCGACCGAGTTTTTCAAGCGGAACAAGGCTGTAGTGGCTGATTTTGCCCTGGGCGTCATAAGCCGGTTCGGCACCGATCAGGTGGATGATGACCGATACAGCCTCACCCTTGCTTTTGATGGTGTCGAGGCCCCAGAGCACCTGTGCAATGGTTTCAGGATTGTTGCCGTCGTTTTCTTCCTGGTGCCGCTTGATAATAGTGTCGGCTATCTGTTTGCCGCGTTTGAAAGCAAGCTCTGAAGGAATGCGCCAGGGATCGATGGCGTGCATGTTTCGTCCGGTCGGCAGGACGCTCGCGCCGTCCCGGACAATGTCGCCGCCGGGGCCGGAAGGGATGTACTCGCCGCGGAAAGCTTTCAGGAGGGATTCCATCTCCCTGCTGTTGTCCTGTAAAGCTTCTTTCAGCGCAAGGCCCTCCCTGAGAGAGCCGTTGAGGGCGTCTGCCATCACCGTGGTTATCTTTGCTTCACCCGTGAGCACCTTGAAAACAGCCGCGGGATTGGCTTTTTGGCCGAAAATGGTCTGCTCAATGAAGTCTTTTGTATGTTCGTCAACTCTTTCACGAAGGGTAAGCGCATCGGGTTCCCCTTTTCTGGCGCGGGCGGAAAGAGAAGCATAGTCGCCATACCTGGATGATTCGCCGATTGCCTGAAGAATGACCGACGGCAGAGACTGCTCGTTACCTCGTACCTTCAGGTATTCCGTTATGGTTGTAACCTGGCTTTCAAGCGGGGGAGTTTCCCCGAAAATATGGAGAGCGTTGGATATCAGCTTGCCCTCGAGCTCCATCAGGTAAGTGTAGAGACGGCTGAGGTAATCGCTGAAACTTTCCCCTTCGAGTCTTGGACAGTCATCGGTAAGATTGAGCTGCTCCGCTTTTTCAATAATGGTTTCTTCCGCTTCAGGATCGGCGAGTTTTTTCAGATCGCGCTCCCTGTAATCGTTAAGCATATCCTTGAACGCGGGGAGCTCCTTGTACAGGCCCGCACGGGCAAGCGGAGGTATGTTGTGCGATATCATGGTCGCGTACCCGCGGCGCTTGGCGATATTGGCCTCGCTCGGGTTATTGACCGGGTAGATGTAGAAATGGGGAATTTCTCCAAGCAGCGCGTCCGACCAGCAGTCAGCCGTGACGCCGAGCTGAAGGCCGGGCATCCACTCGACGGTGCCGTGCATACCGACATGGACCAGTGCGTTTGCGTTGAAGTTCCGGCTGATCCAGCGATAGAAAGAGATGTACTGATGGTGGGGGGTATTTTCCTTGTCGAAAAGAAGTCTCATCGGGTCACCCTGAACGCCAAGGCGCGGTTGCACCCCGATGAAAATATTGCCGAGAGTCAGACCTCCAATGAAAAGACGGTCGCTACCGAGAGGCGCGATGTCTCCCGGAAAACCTCCCCAGCGTTCTTCGATACGCTCGCGCTCTCTCACTGAGGTGAGCTGTTTGAATTCATCACTGTCTATGCCGAACGCATCGGGAACATGTGCCTGGACTTCATAGTCGGTTGCCTTGTCGAGCATCTCGAGCAGCTCTTCAGGGGACTCCGGGAGGGTCCCGACGTTATAACCTTCGGATTCGAGTTTTTTCAGGATCTTGTATAAACTTTTCGGAACGTCAAGAAGGGCTGCGCTTGCCTTGCGCCCCATACCGGGAGGATAGTCGTAGACGACAAAGGCAATTTTTTTGTCCCGGTTGTGCATGTTCCGCAGCTCGGAGAATCTGGCGGCGAGCCCGGAAAGCCTTTCCAGCCTGTCCGGCACGGTCTGGAGCTTTCCATCCTTGACAGCGCCAAGTACAACCGGGCAGACAGCCCCGTCCATTTCCGGCAGGGAATAGGTCATGGCCGACTGAAGCGGAACGACACCTTCTTTTTTCCAGGAGTTGAAGTCCTGGATGAAAAGCGGCTGTGAAACAACGTATGGGGCATTGATGGATGTGAGAATCTCGTCTCGCGCACTGGCCGATGTGCCTGGTGTTGTCGCACCGGCGGGACCGCCGACAAAACCGAATCCCATCATGTTGATCAGCATGTCGATGTCGGCGTTGACAAACCATTCACGCGCCGCCACATGCCCTTCGACACCCATGACGAATACAGGAAGAACGTTGAGCCCTTTGGCCTCGATTGCCTGTATGGTATTGTCGATGTATTCTTTTTCCTGAAGCAGATGTTTACGGAAGAAAACCAGGCCGATATTACGTTTTTCTCTGGATTTTTTATCGCGTTTCCGGTTCCATTTGGCGTAATGGTTCAAATCCTTGAAATAATCCGGGGCTCCGGGATGGTAGAACCCCATTGTCGGTACTTCAACCACCTTGTCTGCCTTGACCTGAACATCGAAATACTCTGCCATGATGTAATTGAACATGCTGGCAAGGTTTTCCGTGGTCGGGTGCATCCAGTAGGTATAGACCTGCATCCAGTTCTTGAAATCCCTGGCTTTCTTCGGGATCAGCGGCAGCATGGTCCGCATGATCTTGAGCAGCTTCATGTAACCGTAGAGGGCATCCTCGTCACGTCCCTTGACCAGCATTTTCGCGACTTTCTTGACGATATCCGGCATGCCGCTGCCGTCTCCGGAGACAACGTAGTTCCCGACCTTTGTCATCTGCATGACTTCCGGCATCGACTCGTAGGCGAAAATGGTGGTGACATTCGACCGGTCGATCTGTTCCTTGAGCCAGTCGGCCTGTCCCTTGAACTGGATGAGAGTGGTAAAGATACAGTCGGCGTTGCGGATGGCTTCAGCAGCTTCAGGATTCTGGTGTTCGAGGTCCTGGTCCGTCCACTGGGACAGCTCCGCATACCTGCTGATTTTGTCCGTTACTTCGCGCCATACCCGCTGATTGCATTGCTCCATCCCGACGATGGCCGCAATTTTGATTTTGCTCTGCATAGGAAAGGAAAGTCACCATTGGTTAAGGTAAATACAGGAATACCAAATGTAGTAATACTTTGGTGAATAGTAAAGCGTTACTTGACTTTCGGGGCCAAGGCTGGAGGGCGAGCTGGCTGGTTAGCTTGATGGCTGTTTGGGCTGCTCGTGGCAAGCGAGGTTTTCGATACCGACGGGCGGACACGCGGGTCCGCCCCTACACCGAAAATGGATGAATCGCTGACATATGTTGAGAGCTATAACCGGTTAAACCGTAGGGGCAGTCCCGACATGTCGGGATGCTTATCCGTGGTGGGCCGTATCTATAGAGATATCATGCGGTGACGAACGACAAGTGTAGGGGCGAAAAATATTTCGCCCGTTCGGAGGCAAACAAAAAAAGCCGTCCCGGAGGTCAAACACCGGGACGGCTTCGTCTTGTCAGATGCGGGAGAGGTTCCTGTTCCTCAATAGATCAGGTCCACTCCGAGCACGAAGCTTCTGCCCGGAGAGCGGAACCATTCAGCCTCCGAATACAGCTCATTGGTAATATTGCGGCAGGTGAACGAGCTTGTCAGATAGTCAGTAAGTTTAAACTTGACGCCTGCATCGACAACTATGAAATCACCCGGATAACCATATCCGTCCGGACGGGT
>JAKSDB010000128.1 GCA_022360415.1 Chlorobiales bacterium | reverse complement strand
ATCACATTGCTGTCGATCGAGGCATGACTCGGGGCCATGATGGCTGGCTATGCCTTTCTTGTAAGAAACTTCCATTCTCTACTCTCTACCGGTTTTCATCGGCGCTTTCACAACGTCCCGGATGTCCGGATGTCCATCTGGTTCAATGCCATTGCGTGGCCTTTCAGAAACTGGCAGATCAGCCGGTTTTCCGACGGGTCGTTCGGCGTCTGGTACGGCAGCGATACCATAGAGACAACAGTGTATGAGACCGCCTGCCACTGGTACCGAGGCCTGCTCACCGATGCAGGCTTTGAGAAAGAACCTGTTGTGATCGAGCGCAAACTCTACTCGGTAAACTGCGCTGCTGCGCTGCTGGATGTTCGTCCTCTACTCGAAGACTATCCGCTCCTCATCCATAAAACCGATTACTCCTTTACCCAATCGGTCGGCTCGAAGATGCATCGTGAGGGGCATCCCGGCCTCGTCACCGCATCTGTGAGATATGAAAAAGGAGACCTCTATGCCGTGCTGAACCCGAATATCCTCTCCAATCCCCGCCACCACAGCTATCTGACCTACACACTTGATGGCAACCGGATCCAGGTAGAGAAAACACCGGGAAAGGTTCTGTTTGAAATTGCTGTAAGCGAAATATGAAAACACATGTGGTGGCAATCGATAATCTTGTTATGATCCTTCAAGCTACAGTAAGGAGGGTGAAAAAGGGCAGAATTATCCATGTCGGGCAGGATTTTCGATCACCACTTTGGTGGTTTGCCAACCGTAGTTCCGTCTGACAAGATAAAAGGATCGGGAAACTGATGTTTCCCATATGTAGCTTTTCCCAATGTGAAAGAACCCGGTGCAAGCTTGGTTAACTCCCTGGTTTTAGTCCCAAAAGGAAATGCGAATAGAATCTTTTTTTCAGGAAACAGCTTTAGACCTGTTCTGACAGCAGGAGTCATGTCTGTATCACCCGTGACCAGAACGGCTGTATCGCACTTGTCCGTGTAAAGCAACTCTAACAACTTTGTAGCTATAAGTACATCTGTTTCTTTCTCTTCGTATTTGAAAAATGAGCGGTTACAGCGCTTACACCTGATATCCTTTCTTTTAAAGCGATTCATTTCGGCAATCACTCCGGTATCTTCAAGACAGGAGATGTAATCCTTATGTCTTTTTGTCACGTCTGGTTTAGACGCCTCCAGATGTGTTGCCAGAGCAGAAATATAGTAGACCTCGTGCAACTTTGCATCCTTTCCGAAATGATGAAGGTGAGCAGAGCACAGACTATACAGGTCCAACCACCGGGTAGATGCAATTTTATGCTTTTTTTGAGCAGCTTTTAGTGAGTGATAAAGATTAAATCCATCTATGATAAAAGATACCCTGTTCATGTGCACGGTCAGATAAAAAAAAACCGCCGGATCGTAACCCGGCGGGGTTCAGCGATACTGAGAGAGTCAGTACCAACTGGTGATGATGTTACACAAGAAATGTAATAAAACCGCAAATGATTCCCAAAAGCAGATACTGCGATCATGAGCCGACCAGCTTGATCAGCTTCGGATACACAACCTCGATCTTCTGGTTCGGCTGGTTGGGGTCGATGAGGTCGTGGCCGAGCTCGAGGGATGCGTCAAATTCGTAAGTAGTGATGTCGGCATTGTGTGAATGCCAGCGTTTGACAATCTTTCGTGTCAGCTCATTGTTGATCTCGTTGTCGTTCGGGTTGAACACCACCACGATCTTTTTCGCTTCAGGTGAAGTGCGCTTCATATCCTCCTGCACGGCAAATCCGAGCCGCAGGATCTGGGTCAGGGCGCGACGGGAATAGCGGGGATATGCGTAGGAAGAAGGTGCTTCGGCCTTTCGCTCGGGGTCCCACCAGGTGAAGGTGTCGGGCAGGACCGAAAAAATATTCATGACCGCGGCCGTCAGGGGAGTCGGGACTTTTTTGAAGCCGAACGCCGGTGAAATGATAACCGCAAGATCGATATCGTCCCGTTGCTGCGCCGCCCAGGCGGTCGTGACCCCGCCGGCTGAAATCCCCATCATGACGATTTCCTCACCAAGTCCCCGACCAATATCCACAACCCGGTCGGCGTATTCCGCAAGTTCTTCCGCCCTGAGCAGCGAATGCTCTTGGGTCATCCGGTCGAGGAGGCCGTGATGAGGCAATGGTGCAATGAGAACGTTACTGCCGGAAACATGGAGACGTTTTCCCAGCTCGTGAAACTGTTGCGGGCAGCTTGTGTAGCCATGCACAAGAATAACGGCACGATCGGTTTTTCCTCCGTGCGTCATAAGCTGCAACCGGCACTGCTGATTCATATCTTTTGCCGCCTTTTCACGCAGGCTGTCGGCACGGCTGACAGCTTCCCCGTAGTCCCTTGCCGGATCGGGGCGGGAAACAAGGTTCGAAATGTTATGAGGGGTCATGACAAGCAGTGCAATGGCGAGGAGTAAACCTGCGACAAGCAATACTATCAATAGTGTGCCGGGATTGCGGGTCTTCATGTTTTTTGCCGCCAGGAAATTGCCAATTGCAGAATTTCTTCTCCTTACTTTTTTGAACGCTCGGCAGCGCCTGAAGCAATGCGCTGTTTTTCATAGCCGGAGCGGTACTGTTTCAAGCCATCGAATATGCCCCTTGCGATGTTTTTCTGAACATCCCGGCGTCTGAGCAGCTTTTCTTCGCTGCGGTTCGAGAGGTATCCCACCTCTACAAGTACGCTCGGCATCGAAGGGGTCCAGAGCACCATAAATCCCGCCTGGCGAACCCCCCGGTCGTTCATCCTGGTTTTTTTCATCATTCCCTCAAGCACATATCTTGCGGCCTCCTTGGATTGCAAGGTAAAGGCGTTCTGGGCAAGGCTGCTCATGATCATGTACTCTTCACTGAAACCCTGGTATTTCTTTTCGTAATCCTCCTCCTGCTTGATCGCGGCATTCTCAAGCATGGCTACTCTGAGTGCAGCCTGGTTTTTATGCGGCCCGAGAATGTAGACCTCCGCTCCTTTTGCCGACCTGTTTTCTGCCGCATTGCAGTGAACGCTGACAAAAAGCTTGCCGTCGTTTCGGTTCGCTATCTTTCCCCGCTGTTTGAGCGGGATAAAGGTGTCATTGCTGCGCGTGTAGACAACCTTGATATCCGGCCACTGCTGTTTGATGACGGCTCCGAGGTCCCTGACGATATTCAGTACGACATCTTTCTCGCGGGTTCCTCCAGGACCGACCGCGCCGGGGTCTTTTCCACCGTGCCCGGCATCGAGCACGATGGTGTCGAACTTCCATTTCTGCAGATCCCTCGTAAGCTCCTGCTTGATACGTTTTTCCTTTTCCGCACGGTATACAGCCTGAACGTCAATATCGCTCATGATCGATACCATGTAGGTATTCGTCCGGGGATCCCACTGATATTCGCTGGACTTGACATTGAAAAATTCCGTGTTCAGGATGATGTTGATCTGCACGGCGTCTTTTCCAAGCGGAATCGCACGGATTTCTTTCAGCAACCCCTGGCTGAACGTCCTGAAGATATCTGCCGGATTCCCTTTGGCATTTTGAAGGGTAAGCGAGGCATTCCCCCCGCTGTCAGGTTTTATGAATGAGGCATT
>JAKSDB010000304.1 GCA_022360415.1 Chlorobiales bacterium | reverse complement strand
TTCCCCCCTGTTTTCAGGGAAAGTACAGGGTGTAGGCCCCCGTTACTGCCCCTCGATTGAAGACAAAATATATCGTTTCAGCGAAAAAAGAAGTCACCACATTTTTCTCGAACCGGAAGGCTTTGATACAAACGAAATGTATGTAAACGGCTTTTCAACCTCCCTTCCCGAAGAAGTTCAGCTCAAGGGGCTTCGGTCTGTTCCGGGACTTGAAAAAGTTGTTTTGATGCGCCCGGGCTACGCTATCGAATATGATTACTTCTACCCCTTCCAGCTTCGCCCGACACTTGAAACAAAACGCGTCGGGAATCTCTACTTTGCCGGGCAGATCAACGGGACTTCCGGCTATGAAGAGGCCGCCGCACAGGGCATTATGGCAGGAATCAACGCCGCCCTGAAGAACCGGAAAAAAGAACCCCTGATTCTCAAGCGGTCAGAAGCATATATCGGCGTGCTTATTGACGACCTTATTACAAAGGAATCGAGCGAACCGTACCGCATGTTCACATCTTCGGCAGAACACCGAATCATACTCAGGCAGGATAACGCTGATTTACGCCTCATGCCCCGTGGCTATTCCTGCGGCCTGGTTTCTGAAAGCAATTACAGCGGCCTTGTAAGAAAAAAAACAAGCATAGCTGCGCTGAAAGAAATTGTTGCGTCTCTACGGATTAATTCTCATGAGATCAATACATTGCTTGAGGTACAGGGGAGCCCCCCTGTAGCCGGAAGCATAAGAATTGCCGAGATCCTTAAGCGGCCTCACGTCTCGCTTTCATCGATACTTTCGGCGTGCCCCGAAGCTGCCGACACAATATTCGCCATAACCCGCGACAAGGAAGTGCTGGAACAGGTTGAAATCGATTGCAAATATGAAGGATATATCAAAAGAGAACGCCTGATAGCTGAAAAAATTGCACGCCTTGATTCGCACCGCATACCGGAATCATTCAACTACAGTGCAATCAATGGATTATCACATGAAGGAAAAGAGAAATTGTCAAAACACAGACCCTCAACTGTCGGGCAGGCATCGAGAATCCTGGGAGTAACGCCGGCGGATATTTCTGTCCTGATGGTAAAGATCGGACGATAGCAACAGTGCAATGGCAATGTTTCACGTGAAACATTGCCATCTTGACCGCCTTTTATAACGAGAACCGAGTTTTTCATGAACGATAATTTGATCAGATCCGACCAGAACCCGATACTTTTCGGAAAAGATGACGAAGAACGAATAGTTGGAATTCATCAACTTTCCGACAGTAAAGTCAGGCTCTACTTCAGAGCCGACAATAGCATAACCCACCGTGATGAAGAGTTTTTCCCGTTCTTTTTCCTGTCCGAAAACGCTCTGCTTGAAGGGTTCAGACCGGTTAACGATGAAAAGTTCTGGCTCATTAAGCTCCAGGGAGAAAATTTCTACCGCTTTCTGGCTATTTTCAAAAGTCAGCAAAACTACAGGAACGCTCTTGATCACGTTGCCTCGAAGTCACGTCCATCCTCGGAGGATGAAAACGATTCGGGTTACTCGAATAACCTGACCTACAGCAGAGGGGATGCTGTAACACAATATCTGCTTCAAACCGGGAAGACTCTTTTTAAAGGAATGATCTTTGAAGAGCTTTACAGGATACAGCTCGACATCGAAACGCATTACAAACCCGAAAAAAACACAAGAAGCAAGGTTTCAATCGGCAGCGATCCCATTATTATCGTATCTCTGTGTGACAACAGAGGGTGGGAGCACGTCATCAGCACGAAAGAGCAGTCCGAAAAGGAATTACTGGAAGAACTTGTCAAAATCATTCAGCTGAAAGATCCCGATGTTATCGAGGGGCACAATATTTTCAGCTTCGACCTCTCTTACATCCAGCGAAGATGCGAACTGCTCGGTGTTGAGTTTAGAATAGGA
>JAKSDB010000042.1 GCA_022360415.1 Chlorobiales bacterium | reverse complement strand
GGTGTCAGCCATGTTACTTTCCCCAACGGCGGCACGATTGAATCAACCCAGCCCTATATCAGCCTTTCCTTGCCGTTTTCTATCGATATCGAAGATGGCTGGAGAGAGAATGCTTCCCAAGGGTTTCAGAAACGGCTAAAAGAAGCACGTTCCAACTCTTTTGCGGTCATTGTCAGAGAGCTTTACCCGGCTTCAGGTGCAAGAACGCTTGGCGGGGCGGTTCAGGATGACCTTACCTTGCTTGGAATTGAATGGCGGTCATATTTTAACGATATCTGGTATGCAAAACTGGAAACCGAAGGTGCTGCCGGTGGAGACAGTCAGGGGTATATGCAGATGCTTGTCGGAGGCGGTGTGCAGGTGCCTGTTGTCCATAATCTCTATGTTAGCGCCGACGCTTCCGTCGGAGGCGGTGGAGGCGGAGCGGTCGATACTGGGGGAGGTCTTCTGCTGGATGTTGCTGCGGGCATGCAGTTTTATCTGACGCCGAATATTTTTGCAGGAGTCTCGGGGGCGTATATCACCGCTCCGGGAGGCACGTTCGAAGCAAGCAGTATCGCGTTGAAGCTCGGCTATCAATCCGGCAGGACTTCCAGTCAGGGAGACGCTCGTGTTGCTCAATCTTCTGAAAAGCCTTCGAATATGAGGCTGCGCGTTGTCAATCAAACCTATTATAAGGCGTCCGATTCCTGGCGCACGCATCATGCTGACCGAAATGTGGAAAATATCGGAATTCAGGTTGACGGCTTCCTCGACCGCAACTGGTATCTGACCGGCCAGGGAGTCGCGGCATATGGCGGAGATGCCGGAGCCTATATGACAGGGCTTGTCGGCCTGGGTCTCAAAAAAAATATCGTTGGCGGGATGTTTGTCAATGCAGAGGGTCTTGTCGGGGCGGCTGGAGGCGGTGGTCTCGCTACCGGTGGGGGTCTGGTCTGGCAAGGAAATGTCGGGCTCGGCTATGATCTTCATCCCTCGTTGTCTGCTCTGGCAACATTTGGGCGAATCGATGCGTTTAACGGCAACTTCAAAGCAGATGTCTTAGGGTTTTCTCTTGCCTATAATTTCAACAGCTATCTGTTGCATTAAAGTGAGGAAAAGGAGTAGGGGACACGTCGTTGATTAGCTTTAAAAGTATGAACAATAATACTTGAATAACGTTCGATAATAGAGATATTTACAGATTCTTCTCTCCTCCGGGATAACCGCTATTAGTGCAGATTCTGAGACAGAAATCTGCATTTTTTCCATTAGGATTTATTTAGTCTTCTTGTCTATACTGAGCAATGTTGGAGCCAGTAAATCCCGGATTCTCTTTTCCCGTTCCACTCCATGGATTCAATCACACAGGCATCCCTTGGTGCAGCGGTTGCTCATGCCGCATGGCATAAACCGTTAGGCAGTAAAGCTTTTCTTTGGGGGGCTTTTTTCGGTACGCTGCCTGATCTGGATATTGTTTTCTTTCCCTTTCTCGACGATGTTCAGCAGCTCTACTGGCACAGGGGCGAGTCCCAATCCATCTTTTTGGTTCTGACTGGCGGTGCGTTGCTCGGCGCGCTGTTGTGGAGAGGCAGGTGGAAAACAAAGATCTCTCCTCAACGGGCCATGGCGGGCATGGTGCTGATCATG
>JAKSDB010000335.1 GCA_022360415.1 Chlorobiales bacterium | reverse complement strand
GCCCTCGCGCTCAACACGCCTGAAATCACAAGTGCAGGAGGCATTACAAACGCCCTGCCCGAATGGATGTTTGACTTTTTCCCCTCCATTACAGCCGGTGAGGCAGGAGAAAGCCTTAACGGGACACTGCAAATGACATTTGCCTCCTTTGCCGCACTGGCATTTGTCCAGTGGTGGGCATCATGGTATCCAGGCTCGGAACCCGGGGGAGGAGGCTACATCGCCCAACGCATGATGAGCACAAAAGATGAAAAGCACTCGCTTCTTGCCACGTTGTGGTTTATGATCGCGCATTACTGCATCAGGCCCTGGCCATGGATCATTGTCGGCCTTGCAAGCCTGGTGCTGTTCCCCGATCTGCCTGCCGACCAGAAAGAAGACGGTTTCGTGTATGTCATGCAATCGATCCTTCCTTCGGGTCTGAAAGGCCTGCTTATTGCGGCGTTTCTCGCCGCCTATATGTCTACTCTCTCGACACACCTCAACTGGGGAGCCAGCTATCTTGTCAACGATTTTTACAAACGTTTCGTAAGAACCGATGCTACATCAGCGCATTACGTAGTGGTTTCCAGGATTTTCACCGCAGGCGTGGCGTTTTTCGCTCTTTTTATAACCTTCTTTGTCCTTGAAACCATCACCGGAGCCTGGGAGTTCATCATCCAGTGCGGCGCGGGAACCGGATTCGTTCTGATCATGCGGTGGTACTGGTGGAGGCTGAATGCCTGGTCTGAAATTGTTTCTATGATCGCTCCATTTGCAGCATATGCGTGGATCGTTCTGTTCACCGATATCGCTTTCCCGGAATCGATTTACATTATCGTGCTGTTCACGATTGCTGCTACACTTCTCATCACTTACGCCACGCCCCCAACAGAAGAAAAGCAGCTTAAGGCGTTTTACTCGACAACGAAAGTGGGGGGGATATTCTGGAAAAAAGTATCCGAGAAACTGCCGCAGATTGAATCAGATAAAGGATTTCTCAGGCTTTTCGCGGACTGGGTAGGCGGCGTGATTCTGGTTTATTCAATTCTTTTCGGGACAGGAAAAATCATTTTCGGAGAACCGCTGCAGGCAGTCTTGTATTATGGCATCGCCCTGCTTGCCGGCATATTTATATACACCGACCTGAACCGAAGAGGATGGCACAGGCTGAGTTAACAGGAATGCTTGTTTATTTGTTGAATCGCACCAAACAAAAAGTCAGCTCATTTTGAAACCTGTGAACACGTCTGCACTGAACATCGTTCTTGCTTCACAGTCTCCACGCCGTCGTGAGCTTCTGGAGCTGATGCAGATACCTTTCAAGACCGCTCCGGCAAATATCGATGAAACATTTGACCCCGACCTTGCAATCGAGGCAAATATCATGAACATCGCGGAAAAAAAAGCACGCGCGGCAATACCAACCGCTCCGGCATGTAACGAGAATACCGTCATACTCGGCGCAGACACAACTGTGGTTTGCAAAGAAACGCCCCTCGGGAAACCTTCAACATACGATGAAGCCTGTGAAATGCTTGCCATGCTTCAGGGGAGCACCCATGAGGTCATGACCGGCTTTGCCCTGCTCCGGGGACAGCTTTGTTGCAGGGAATGCGTAACAACCCGTGTTGAGTTCTTACCGATGAGCGATAAGGAAATCAGGCACTACATAGAGACGCAAAAACCTTTCGACAAGGCCGGCGCATACGGCATTCAGGACCCTTTCATGTCCTGCTTTATCCACCGTATAGATGGCTGCTACTACAATGTGGTTGGTCTCCCCCTCTCGCGTATCTATTCAGTTATGCGCACTATGGAGCTGGTGTAATGACAGCTGCTGAACGCTCACTTGAACGCAGACCGGTAATGATGATAACCGGGCCGACTGCGTCAGGGAAAACCGCTCTTGCTCATGCCGCGGCAAAAAGCCTGAAAGCGGAAATCATATCGGCTGACTCCCGGCAGATATATCGCGGCATGGATATCGGCACCGCCAAGCCAACAGCAGAGTTGCTTGAAGAAGTAACCTATCATTTCATCAGCGAAAAAGAGATCGAGGAAGAATACAGTGCGGGTGACTTCACCTCCGATGCAATCCTGCGTATCCGGTCTGTCAGGGAAAAAGACCGCGACGCCATCGTTGTCGGCGGGTCAACCCTTTATATAGAAGGTCTTCTCCATGGTTTCGCCGATCTCCCTGCTCGTGATCCCGAAATCAGGCGAGAGCTTGAAGAACAACTGAAGACGGAGGGCGGCAAGGCGCTTTACCAGCGCCTGAAATCCATTGACCCCGATCAGGCGGCAACTCTCGACCCTTCGAAAACCCGGCGTCTCATCAGAAGCCTCGAAATCGTTGCCATAACGGGTAAAACAGTCACAGAGCTTCAGAGCGCAACCACGGAACGTTGTCCTCCAATCAGGTTCATTCCCATCGGCCTCACCTTGTCAAGAGATGAGCTTTATGAGCGCATTAACAGGAGGACAGACGAAATGATGGCACAAGGACTGCTCGATGAAGCGGAAAAACTATACTGCATATACCACAAGAACAGAGACGGAAAAACAATCAATGCTCTTGAAACTGTCGGTTACAAGGAGATTTTCCAGTATTTCGAAGGATTACACAGCCTTGATAAAGCTGTCGAGCTCATCAAGCAGCATACGCGAAACTACGCGAAACGCCAATTAACCTTCTTTCGCAACAGACTTGATCTTCAATGGGTCAATTCGCCGCATGACAAACAACGACAGGAAAAACTGGTCAGCGAACTGATCCTCCGTTGCCGCCCTTTGTAATCACTTCATTTCTTTTCCGTTGAAACTACAGCTTTTTTTTCTGCACTTCTTCCGAAAGCTCAAGATAACATCAGATACATGGCTTTTTTCTTGGAAAATTTCCTCTTTTTCCTGAAACTTCAAACAAACGGCACACACAAACATCCGATTCAACAGAGCGCTGAACCATACACTCATAACATCATTTCCCAACACACACCTATAGAAACCGTAATCTGTTTCAATAAAATGTTTTAAGCCTTTTTCCAAGGCTGTTGATAATGAAACATTCAGTATCAAAACGCAAAAACCTCATAATCCTCAAAATTGAAGAGACGGTCTTTGACGTTCGACATGCCAGCAGTTTCAGCCAATCAATAGACAAGGTTCTTGAAACCAGGGGGAAAAAAAACATGATCATTGATTTTTCCCTTGTCAAGGCAATTGACTCATGCGGCATCAGTTCGATGCTCCTTGCTCATCGAAAGGCAAACCAGTCCGAAGGGTTTACGATTTTTGTTTCATTGTGCCAGCAGATCAAAGACATTCTCAAGCTTTCCGGGCTGGATAAACAGCTTTACATTTTCACCTCTCTCAATGAAGTTATGACCCTTATTGATGGCTCGGGAAAAGACAAGAAAAGTTCCAGAAAAAGGACCCGCTCAAAAACAGCTTCTCTGCCTGCAAGCACTGATGAAAGCGATGTAGAGCTTATCTCTACATCAGTCTTTCATGACGAAGATATCACTGATGAACCGGTGAACGCCGAGCACAAAGCCGCCAATCACGCAAAAACCGGAAAAAAAAGAGGACGCCCGAAAAAAACGCTTGCCGCCTCGGCATCCGGGTCAAAAGCAAAAAAATAATCCATTCCCCACCATCCCCTTCCTTTGATTACCCGTGACCTCTTTATCCATCGCTCTCAAGGAACCTTTTAGGAATTTTTCCACTTGAATTGAGCGATCGTTAAATCGTTAAAACATCCGCAACCTATCACGAGAAGGGCTGGATTGTTTGCCGAAAATCAGGGTGGAGATCGAAGTAAATCAGTCAATGGATAATCTTCAGGCACTTTCCTATATAATCACCTTCACCGCCGCTCTGCTGCTGTGGCTTCTTGAGGGTGTACTACCGTTTTTCAGTGACAGAAAACACAGAGGAAAGCACGCTGCCGTGAACCTTTCCCTCGCCGGGGTCAATCTTGCGATCCTTCTACCAACCGGAATTCTTATGGCTTTTGCTCTTGAACAGTCAAAAGTCGTGTGGCAGGGGGTAAAGTCCCTGGAAATCCCCTTTGTATCGCAAACCCTTTTGATCATTCTCCTTATCGATCTCTGGATGTATGTTTGGCACAGGCTCAATCATGAAGTCGGTTTTCTCTGGAGGTTTCACTCTGTTCACCACAGTGACCCGTCCCTGGACGTAACAACCGCATGGCGTTTCCACTATGTGGAAATAGTATTCTCGGAATTGCTCCGTTTTCCTGTTTTCATTCTTATTGGCGCCAACATCCATGACATCCTGCTGTATTCTCTATTGATGACGCCTGTTATTGAATTTCACCACAGCAACGTCAGCATCCCCTCCTTCGCAGACAGGTTTTTGCGAGTCATTATCCCTACTCCCCTGATGCATCGAGTTCACCATTCGGTTATACGTTCGGAACATGACTCGAATTACGGAAGTATGCTCTCCCTCTGGGACAGGCTCTTCGGAAGCTTCCGGCTGAAACAGAACATAAAAAACATGGCCATCGGCCTCTCCAATGAAAGCTCTCCCGAACAGCAGCGTCTTTTTGCCCTGTTGATGCGACCATTTCGCAACTGACCGGTCATTCAAGGGGACCTTCACACAAAACTGGTCTGTTAACCGAAAGTTTTTTACCTTTTTGTATAGAACGCAGAACCCGCGTCAGGCATTTTCGATTTCCAATACCCAAGCTCTTCTGAAGATGTTTGACACACAATGTAAAAGACAGGTAGAAAAACTTCTTGAGCCGGCAGGTATCTCCATAAACGGAGCAAATACCTGGGACATCAGGGTTCATGATAACAGACTTTTCTGCCGTATGCTTGCTCACGGAAATCTTGGGCTCGGGGAAGCATATATGGATGGATGGTGGGATTGCGACGCAATCGATGAACTGTTCTTCAGAATCCTTCACAACCGCATAAACAGAAAAATCTCCACGTTCGGGCTGATCGCCAGCTCGTTTGCCGGGCGTATTTTCAAGTTCCAGATCCCATCCAGGGCCTTTACTGTTGGAGAGCGGCATTACAACACCGGCAACGACCTCTTTATAGCAATGCTCGATCCGGGCATGAACTACAGTTGCGCCTACTGGGAAAATTGTGACAATCTGGAACATGCCCAGCAGAAAAAGTTGAAGCTGATCTTCGATAAACTCGGGCTGCAACCCGGCATGAAAGTGCTTGACATCGGTTGTGGATGGGGCGGCGCCGCCATGTACGCCTCGAAACATTACGGGGTAGAAGTGACCGGCATCACCGTTTCGAGCAAGCAGGCCGACTATGCGCGCAAACTCTGCGGCGACCTGCCTGTCACTATCAAACTGAGCGATTACCGGGATTTGAATGAAGCCTATGACCGGATTTATTCAATCGGCATGTTCGAGCATGTGGGCCATAAAAATTACCGTCGCTATTTCAAGGTCATTGACCAGTGTCTTGCAAAAGACGGGCTTTGCCTTCTTCATACCATTGGCGGTAATGAGGCGACAACATGTACCGATCCCTGGATAAGCAAGTATATCTTTCCGAACTCGATGATTCCATCGGCAAGCCAGATAGCATCGGCATATGAGGGTTTATTCGTTCTCGAAGACTGGCATGTTTTCGCCTATGATTATTATCTCACTCTGAAATCATGGCATGAAAGCGTGCAGAAAAACCTTGACAAGCTTTCATCACAATACAGTGAAAGATTTTTCAGAATGTGGGAATACTACCTCCTCAGTTGTGCCGGAGCTTTCCGCGCCCGGAAGCTCCAGGTATGGCAGATACTTCTCTCACCGCAGGGGATAACCGGTCGGTTCCGCGTTCCACGGTGAGCGTATGTCAAGTCAAAGGGCAAAAGGCAAAAAATGAAGAGGAACGGCCGGATATTTCATCTTTTTCCTAACATTCGCATGGATGCCGGATCATGTCCGGCATGACTCTACGGCGTGGAATAGAGTTTATTGTTTCGTCTTTTGATCTTATACTTTTGCCCTTTGCCTTTTGACTTTCTCCCCAATCCTTACTCCTGCGCATGAAGTGCGCTACTACTTCCTCCTTACTCCCTTTTCTTATCTTTTGTCACTACTCATAAATATACCGGCCGGGGTTTGCCTTCTCAAACCCAAGCACCTCCAGCCTCGACGCGGCAAGTATCTCTTCAAGCGAATGTCCGGATGTAACCATCTTGCGGAAAAGTGAACTGCCTGCAAGCCTGTCGAAAAACTCCCCTTTTGTGTCGAGATCAAAAAGGTCCGGATAAAGCT
>JAKSDB010000295.1 GCA_022360415.1 Chlorobiales bacterium | reverse complement strand
TACCGGATTTCAGGGACAGAATTGCGGTGGCGATCGAGCATTTGCGTCTGTCGGTTGAGTTCAAAGGGGAGAAATACGGGACACTGGAAATGAGAAGGCATTACGCGACCTATCTGAAAGGTCTGCCGAGAGTTTCCCGTGTAAGAGACAAACTTGTAAGGGAAGATAGCTGGCGACAGGTGATCGAGATTCTTGGAGATTACGAGGCCGAGTGCGAGCAGTATGAGCGTGAGGGCAAGATTCGGGACTATGCCGAGTACCTCAACGATCACTCGAAGCGATTGGTGCTGAAATGATGGGCATGGTGGACGGTATGGAGGACCTATAGAAGAATAATTTCTATTAACAATAGTATCAGGTTTATTGGTAAAAACATCAACAATCAAAATAGGATGACACATAAAGCATACAGCGTAGCGATTCTGGGAGCAACCGGACTTGTGGGAAGGACAATGCTGGAGGTGCTCGATGAGCGTGACTTTCCGGTTCACGAAATTATTCCTTTAGCTTCGGAACGGAGCAGGGGTAGGGAAATCAAGTTCCGGGGGAATACGTTCCTTACCGAGGTGCCCTCAAGTGAAGTCTTCAGCCGGGCTGATATCGCATTGTTTTCTGCCGGTGCCGGAGCGAGCAGGCAGTGGGCGCCGGTTGCTGCTGAAGCCGGTGCCATCGTAATCGATAACTCTTCGGCGTTTCGCATGGAGCCCGAGGTGCCGCTTGTCGTTCCGGAAGTCAATCCTGATGCCATTTTCGGTTCAGATGGCAGGCCCGGCAGGATTATTGCAAACCCGAACTGTTCAACCATCCAGATGGTGGTTGTTCTCAAACCTCTTCATGACAGATACCATATCCGGAGAGTCGTTGTTTCGACCTACCAGTCCGTAACCGGAAAAGGAAAAGCAGGGAGGGACGCACTCGAGGATGAGCTGACCGGCAGAATCTCCGAATCCTTTGTCCATGTCCATCAGATCGCGTTCAATGCCATACCGCATATCGATGTGTTCCTGGAAAACGGCTATACCAAGGAAGAGATGAAAATGGTCAACGAAACCCGTAAGATCATGGGCGAGGAGTCTTTGAGCATTTCACCGACAACCGTTCGTATTCCGGTCTACGGCGGGCATGGAGAAGCTTTGAATATCGAATTCGACAATGATTTTGATACTGAAGAGGTGAAGGAACTGCTTGCCGGGGCGTCCGGAATCAGTGTTGAGGATAATCCTTCAGATAATGTTTATCCGATGCCGCTTACTTCCTACGAAAAGGACGAGGTGTTTGTGGGTCGAATTCGAAGGGATTACTGGCAGCCGAAAACGCTGAACATGTGGATTGTAGCTGACAATCTGCGCAAGGGCGCAGCGACAAACGCCGTGCAGATCGCCGAAAAGCTCATTGAAGCGCTCGGTTAAGGTGAAAAAGGCTGTGAGTGTATCTTTTCGTACAGGGAGAGAAACGCCGCACTCAACGCCTTGGTCTCCACAGGAGAATGATATGCGGGGCGGGTACTGCGCTCCACCATCGCATGCAGCTCGGCAAGGTTCAAAGGAAGAAGGGTTTTGCCGGTCGCGTGCGAGATCCGTTTGACAAAAGACCTGTTTCCGGCAAGGGTTCCTGTCATATAAACCGGGTATTGCCGCTGTTTTGAGTTCAACAGCAATTCCCGCAGGGCAAAATATTCCGCGTCACTCGGGTGATTGAGCTGCCAGTAGCTGAAATATTCAAGCTCCCCATTGTTTCCAGCGGAAAAAGTGGCATACCCCTGTTCGATTTCCAGCAGAATAAACGGTTGACAGGTTGTCGCGATGCTGCCGATTACCGGCTTAAGGTAGTGTGTCGCACTGCTGACGGAGCAGAACGTGCGAAGGTTCTCGAGCAGCGTTTCAAACAGGTACATCGGATAGTAAAAAAGAAGATGCCGACGAACCGGGTCCCCTTCCCTGTCAAATCCGTAGGGTATGTGGTCGTGGAGGAACTCATCGGGTTTGTTCAAGAGAAACGCAGCTTCAGCCCTGCAATGAGAATCAAAAACCTTATCGGATACAGTGCTGGAACAGAAGGTATCGAGCGGGAAAAAACAGGGAGTATGAATGGAGAGAGCAAGAGTGCCAATTCCTTTTTTTTTCAGGAAAGAAGCGAGCCGGTTTACCGCTTTTTCTCTTCCAGGACCGCAATACTCCCCGATACCTGTACGCAGCGTTTGGCATTCCCTGATTGAATAACTGCCGTTTTCAACGTATGATATGCTGGCGAATGCAGTTGAGTCAGCATCAATTGCGCATGCATGGCAGTTCATGTTCATTTAATCAAGGATAAGGTGCTGTTTCAAGGTTTCCATTCTTTTGCTGCCGATGCCTTTAACTTCCAAAAAATCCTGAAATCTTTCAACCTTTCCCGGCCTTGAATTTCTGAATGCGATCAGTCTACCTGCTAAAACAGAGCTTATTCCGGGTATGGAGCCAAGCTCTTCGACAGTAGCGTTTGAAAATGCAACCTTTTGTGAACTGCCGGCAACTGCTGCGGCTGGTTTCTGCTGAGAGCCGGTAGGTACAGCCTTGTCACTTTTCCGGGCAAGGACGGCTTCAAGAAGTTCGGCTTCCCTGAGAAGGCTGTCTACTTCCGCATCGGTAAAAACATCGTTTTGCTCTTTTTTGTTAACCATGGCGGCTTCCTGAAAAGAGCGGCTGCCGTTGACGGCAAAGCCAAGAAACAAAAACAGCAACAAGGATGAGATGACTGCTATCTCGGTTCTGGTCATGCCAAGCATGACGGCTATTTTATCACCAGGTTTCATGCTGTTTTATACAAAGACTCTTCTGACTCTCGAGGAGACAGCGCAAAGAATTTCGTAGCTGATGGTACCGGCAGCTTTTGCAGTATCGGCTGCGCCATGCCCGTTCCAGCCGAAAAGCACGGCGTCGTCTCCAACACGAATATCGCTTTTGTTTCCGATGTCTACCATGATCTGGTCCATTGTAACCATTCCGACCTGGGAACAGGGAGTTCCACGGATAAAAACTTTCGTATGGTTCGACAAAGATCTGTGGTATCCATCCGCGTATCCTGCAGATATTGTGGCTATTCTGCGTCTGGACGGCGCTGTCCATTGGCGGTTGTAGCTGATCGTTGTTCCGGCATCTACATCTTTTATGAAAATCACTTTAGCTCGCAGCTCCATCACCGGCTTGAGGTCCACGAGGCCATTCGCATTTTCATCGGGCGGGTATCCGTAAAGCATGATCCCCGGCCTCACCATGTCGAGACAGGCATCTGTGCGAAAGAGCAGGGCGCCGCTGTTTGCCGCATGTTTGCAGATGCTTTTTGCAGCATGGTGTTCGAACTCCGAGCAAACCTGCCTGAACGCCGAAAGCTGTCCTTCAGTGAAATCATCCTGCCGAGTGCTCTGGGCAAAATGGGTATAAGCCCCTTCGAGTCTCAGGTAAGGGCTCGTTTCTACTGCTTTCAGAAGGCTGAGGGCATGCTCCGGGGAAGTTCCCAGCCGGCCCATTCCTGTGTCGATATTGACCTGTACCCTGAGCGGAGTGTTGTGTGCCGAAGCTACGGACTCGGCTGCATAAAGCGTATCATGATCACAGATGGTGGCAGTAATATCGTACCGCAAGTACAGAGGAAGGTGAGTTGGAAGGGGAGGGCAGAAAGTGAGAATAGCTGCGTTTTGGGAGACCGCATCTTCCGCTCTCAGCCGGATTGCTTCCTGAATGTTTGCTACACCGAAATCACTGACACCAAGACTTTCAAGAGTTTTCGATACATGCGATGCGCCATGCCCGTAAGCGTTTGCCTTGACGATACCCATGATCCGGCAGTTATCCGTGATTCGCTCCTGTATTTTACGAAAGTTGTATACGAGGTTGTTCGAAGAGATGATCGCCTCTGTCAGATGCTCTCCGGGCAGAGTGCTTTCGCCTGGAAACGTTGTTGTGTCCGCTGTCAATGGCGTATTCAGTGTTTGTTAGAAGTGTCCATAGCTAAAAAAACATATTTTGTTCTTGTTTTTCAAGTCCATTACATTGTAGAGGCATAAGGAGCCTTAATCCTGTCAAGAAACAACTTCCGGTACCGCCATGTGGCAGAAGAGCATGTTTACCAGTACAGATCATACACCGATGGTGCTGATTGACCGTTCGGCGCGGCATATCAAGCCTCGGATCATGGCGAAAGTGGAGTATCTCAATCCATGCGGAACACATTACTGCCGGGTTGCTGACACGATTGTCGATCATGCTGAAAAGGGAGGGCTTATAACTCCCGGAATGACGCTTGTCGACTGGACGTACGGCTGCAGCGGCATCGCTCTCGCCATGGCTGCTGTAACAAGGGGTTACAAGGTACTCCTTGTTGTGCCTGACAAGATTTCCCGCGAGAAACAGCAGGTACTCAAGGCTTTGGGCGCAGAGATTGTTATAACTCCTGCCGATGCGCTTCCCGGTGAGCCGCGGAGCTGTGTCAACGTCGCTGAAAATCTTGTTCAGAGCCTTCCCAGTGCTTTCTTTGCCAATATGTACGAGAACGAGCTCAACTGCAAGGTGCATGTTGAAAAAACAGGCCCTGAAATCCAGGAACAAACAGAAGGCGGGATTACCCATCTTTTTGTGCCGGCTATTTCAGGTGCATTGGTTTCGGGTCTCGGCCGCTTTTTGAAGGCAGAACGTCCTGAAATCAAGATTATAGGCGTTGAGCCTGAAGGTTCTATCTACCGGGAACTTCTGCATTCGGGCAGAGCAGGCACAGCTAAAAGTTACGAGCTGGAAGAGATCGGAGGATTGTGGGAGTCAAAGTACTGGGATGCTTCAGTTATCGACGATATCGTTCAGGTCAGCGACCGTGACGCATTTAATTGCGGACGAGAGCTGTTCCGTACCGATGCGATTTTTGCCGGAGGATCCTCCGGCGCGGTCCTGTTCGCGGCTTTGAGGGCGGGTGCGCTTCTGGATGAGAAAGCGCGTATCGTTGTTGTCCTGAGTGATTATGGCGGCTACTATCTCAGCAAGATGTACAGTGACGAGTGGATGAAACAGAAGGGTTTTTACAGGAAGGTCTCTTCTCCGAAAGACGAGATTACAGCAGAAGACGTTGTCGGGCTTAAAACCCGCAAAGAGCTTATTGTTGCACATCCCGAGCACACCCTGTCCGAGGTTTTCGAAATGATGCGTCAGCATGACGTGTCTCAGGTTCCGATAGTATCATACGGAACGCCTATCGGCAGCATCAGTGAGAACAGAATTCTCTCCATTCTGATTGAAAATGACGAAGCAATGAATTCCAAAGTTATCGGCTACATGGAACAGTCTTTTCCTGTATGCAGTTCGCATGCAAACATTTCCGAACTTTCCGAAAAGATGCAGCAAAGCGCTTCGGGTGTCCTGATTACTCTTTCTGACGGAAGCCTTCAACTGCTCACCAAATCCGATCTTATCGAGGCGCTGACGCATAAATAACCTGTTCTTCGAACCGTGTTTCTTTTTTTCGGGTATCTTCCTTTGATTAGGCGGTTTAACCTGTCTGTTGCAATTATGTGGTTGTTTTTTTGGAGAGATTTACTTATTTAAGCAGTCCTGAACGTACATTATCAACAATTCTATCAAGTCCTTAAAGCAATTGTTTGTTTTTCATTTTCGATCAGGAATACAGAGTATAAGCAGGTATGGCTTCTGAAAAGAAAGCGAGAAAGAATAACGTTGTCGGACATGCCGGTAAGACTGTAGATAATGAACAGCAGCCTGTGCCTGTAGTTGAGTCGAGAAAAAGACAGTACATACTCGAGGGAAAGATAAAGCCCTGTTTTTGCGAGGGCTGTGAAGAATTGACCGAAAAGATTTTTGTCGGGGAGTGGAAGCCGAGTGACAAGCCGAGGAACTGTGATCTTCTCGGGATATCCGAACCCGGTAAAGCGGGAAAGAACAAAGCTGGAGAAATCGAGGATCAGTCGGCAACAGAGAACCGGTACTGGATACGGTGCGCGTCATGTAACCAGGTTTATCTGCTCAAGGAATGGCAGATTCAGATAGACAAGGAGCTGAATCTTCAGGAGCTGAAACCCGGAGATTGTCAGTTGTATTCTCCGCATGGTATATATGCCCAGGGAGACGCTGTCTACCATAAATCTCTTGACGAAGTCGGGGTGGTCCGCGAGAAAAATGCCACCGGTAGCGGGGCTCATGTCATCATAGTGGAGTTTAACAGAAGCGGGAGAAAACAACTGCTTGAAAATGTTCAGCTGAGCCAGAGTAACCCCGGCGAAGCCGAGTCCCTGAAGAAAATACTTAAAATGAAATTAAAACGATGATAACAAAGGGCACCTCGATTAATTGTCGTGAGCGAGCTGAAGACAAGGCGGACGGAGCCAGAGAAACCGGAGTGTACATAAAGTACATGAGGATTTCGAGCACCACCCAACGAAGTATTCGGGTCGCGTAACAAATTAATAGAGAGGCCCTAAAGCCACAAGGGGGTGAAAAAGTTGGTAAGTGTACAGTCAAACGATAACGAGTCTATTGACAAGATGCTCAAACGCTTCAAGAAAAAATACGAGCGGGCAGGCGTTTTAAAGGAGTTCCGTAAAAAGGCATATTTTGTGAAGCCTTCTGTTGAAGGCCGCCTGAAACGTTCAAGAAGCAAACGCAGAGCTCAAAGAGCGAACGAAGAACGTAACTCCTGATCGAACGATAATCAGGAAAAGAAATGCAAAGCAGCTCCATGCGGAGTTGCTTTTTTTTTGCTAACCATTGATCAGGAAAGCAGGAAACCGGAACCCATGAAACACTATAAAGGAGAAGTCAGCACTCTTCCACCGGATAAATCAATCTCGCATCGGGCAGCATTGATAGGCGCCATTGCGGAAGGGACAACGGAGATATGGAATTTTTCGGCCGGCTTCGATAACCAGTCGACCCTCGGAGTGCTTCAGGACTGTGGTATCAGCATACTCCAGGAAGAAATAACTGCCGAAAACGGTACTGTTGTCAGGAAAGTGGTTATCGATTCAAACGGGTTATGGAACTTGACAAAACCGGAAAAACAGCTCATGTGCAACAACTCCGGGAGTACCATGAGAATGTTTTCCGGAATTCTTGCGGCACAGCCATTTGAAAGCGTGCTTGTCGGTGACAGTTCCCTGATGAAACGTCCGATGCGGCGTTTAGCCGATCCATTGCGGATGATGGGTGCTGAAGTAGAGCTTTCTCCCGGAGACACCGCGCCGGTTGTCATAAGAGGTACAAGGTCCCTTCATCCGGTCAGTTATGAGCTGCCGGTTCCTTCTGCCCAGGTTAAATCGCTCGTTGCTTTCGCGGCGCTTCATGCGGGAGGCGAAAGCCATATTATCGAAAGCCTGCCGTCCAGAAACCATACCGAGCTTATGCTCGGTCTCAAGGTCGAAAACCTGCCCGGGGGAAAAAGGTCGGTTGTTGTTCCGGGGCGAATGACCGTTCCCGCGAAACCGTTTCATATACCGGGAGATCCTTCGGCGGCATGCTTTATTATTGCGCTCGGTCTGCTGAGCGCCGGTTCTGAAATTCTTCTTCGGGAAGTGTGCCTGAACCCGACACGCACAGGTTATCTCGATATACTTCAAAAGGCAGGAGCGGAAATCCGGCTGGAGAACATCCGCCAGACAGGTGGAGAGAAGATCGGGGACATTCAGGTCAGCTACAGTCAGTCCATGAATCCTGTAAGAATCAGTGATTCTGCTGTTGTTGCGAATGTTATCGATGAAATTCCGATGCTTGCGGTGCTGTCGGCCTGCGCTACGGGCGAGTTTGAGCTGCATAATGCCGCTGAGCTGCGAGCCAAGGAGAGTGACCGGATCAGTGCGGTGGTTAACAATCTGGAGCGCCTCGGGTTTGCTTGTGAAGAGTTTGCCGACGGTTTCGCCGTTGTCGGCAAAGTTGCCGCGGCAAAAGGAAGAATTCCTGTCGAGAGTTATGACGATCACCGTATTGCGATGAGTTTTGCAATTGCCGACAGAGTCCTTGATGCGGATCTTGAAATTTCCGATGCGGAGATTATCGGGGTTTCTTTTCCGAAATTCCACGATATCATCGAAAGCCTGGAACAGTAGCTTTTCTGAAAGCCGGCACACATCATCACAACGTATGGTGCCCGGCCGGGCAACGGACGAGCAATACGGAGATGTTATTATCTGGGGAGGTCTATCTTTTGCAAGTGTTCCAGCAGCACCGCGTTAAAGAGATCGGGCTGTTCCATATTCGAAAGGTGACCTGCTTCAGGTATGAGGTGCAGTGTTGAGCCCGGCACCTGCTGATGCATCGATTCCGCCAATGAGGGAGGGGTCAGTTTGTCCTCGACGCCGGATATAAACGTAACAGGACAGGTTATACCTGAAAGCGATTCCACGGAATCAATCCTCGATGCAATTGCCTGCATGGCCGCCGCAATGGTTTGGCCGGATTGCCGCGTAACGATTTGTCGGAACGACTCGATAATTTCGGCTTTTGACGAATAGGTTTTTGGAGCGAAAACATTGGGCAGCATTCTGGCGGCTGCTTCTTCCGGGCCGTCTGCCCTGACTGCTGCAATGAAATCACGGCGACCGGCAAGAGCTTCCTCGTTGTCCTGTTCCGCCCTGGTGTCACAGAGGACGAGAGAAGAGACTTTCTCCGGGAATATTCGCCAGAACTCGAAAGCCTGATATCCTCCCATTGAAAGCCCCACGACTGTTACACTCTTGATGCGCAGCAACGAAAGAAGAGACGAAATTTCCTCTACATAGTCACGGAAAACCCAGGTTTCCCTTGGTTCCGAACCTTCCACACCAAACACGTCAGGTGCGATCGCAGGTATTTCCTTTTCTTCAAGCATGCTGAGCTGTGAAGCCCACATTTCGGATGAAAGAGGAAAAGCATGAAGCAGCAGAACAGCATGGGCCGGTGAAGCTGTGGAATCAAGATGAACGCTCTTGTAGCTCAGCATGACATTATTTTTTATAGACTTTTAGGGGGTATTTGTTCACGATTGTAAAAGCAGCACCATCAGGGTACCTCTCTATAGGCTTGTTATGCGCCCTGATTACTTCGTTGATCCCGGCGACCTGTCGCGGACGGAATCCTCATGTACTCTGTGCACACTCCGGTTCCTGTGCTTCGTCCGCCTCGTGCTCAGGCAGCTCTCGACAATGTATAGCGGTGCCCGTTACTTATCGTGAGGATCGCTCGATTTCGTTTGGCTGCTACCGCTCTTGGCCTGGTTTTTTATCTCCTTGAGAATGGCATTGGCATCATTAAGAATCTTGCGGGCTTCATCCCTTGCATTTTCTATGATCTCTTTCGAGCGGTTTCTTGCTTCATTGTCAAAGATTTCACCATGTTCATCCCCATCATAGAATTCCGCAGCCTTGTCGGTTGCAAGATCAAGCGCCCTGCGCAGTTTGCCTGTGATAATACGCTGTGTTTCCTGGCCTTTGTCAGGAGCGAAAAGCAAACCCATAACCGTGCCGATAGCGGCGCCGAGAGCAGCGCCGTAAAACAGTCCCTTATAGTAGTTGTCCTGGTTTTCCATGATAGTGCTCAATTTTAAATGATTGTCAGGCTTTCCCGGTAACCTGGATAGTACAACTGCACCGGTTATCCGTATGGCCTGTTGTAAATACAATGTAAAAAAATAACCCGAGTTAAGCGTGCCGAATTGCCTTCCGTGCCTACGTCTTATACCTCGTTCAGTATGTCAAGAATCTCGTCCTGATGCGTCAGTATCGAATCGCACAAATCGTTCCGACAGACGAGTCTGAATTTTTTTGTATACCGTTCAAACGAAAGGATAAAATCAGAGAGGAACACCGATTCTCCGAAATCATCGAAACGGATGTAGCGATCGGGAAACGATCCCGGGTCGTTCAGGTGTTCATGACGGGTCGGGTATATTCTGAGTTCCCTGAGATCGGCATAGTCGAAGACATCTTTCAGGGAGGGGGGATCGATAAGTATTTCATGGCCTTTCAGGGCAAGTGCGTCATGCCGGTTGAGCATATCGCATATCGCAATCTCCTTTTCCTTACGGAGCTCGTTGTCGGTTGCGTAGGCAAACATCCATGTGACAGGTTCGTCCGCTCCGTTGCGGTAAGGCGGAAGGGTAAGGGCGCGCTTGTATATTTTTCTCTGCATGATCCCGTAGAGCAGCTCGACTGAAGGCGGCGATGTCGAGGAAGAAAGCTGTGTCAGTTCATACAGAACCCTGTCGTCGGAATTATCGTAAAAGAGCGACCGCAGCTTTTCGGGTGAAGTGGCCGATTCATCGACAATGTCCTGGAGCAATCTGCGCAGCATGACTGCAAAGGCCCGGCTGGTATGGTGCCAGTAGACATTGCGCATCATCATGTATTTGGTGAAAAGCAGACTTTCGAGCGGCGCGATTCCTTTTTCAGTGATGGCGAAACGGCCCAGTTCGGGGTCAGGGACGAACGATTCTATAAGCCGTTCGATATCGATACTCCCATACGGTATGTTGCAGTGATGGGCATCTCTCAGCAGATAATCCATTTTGTCCGGATCGAGGGTGCCGCTTATCAGTTTTTTAAATCTGCCGGGAGCTTCTTTTGTGACGATACCCGCGACTTCCCAGGGGTCCACTTTCCATTCGGTTTCGAGGATCTCTGCAATGGATGGAAAGCTGTCATGATTTCCAAAAAGAAACCGGTCAATCAGAGACTCGTGAGTGGCAAAAACAGGTTTGCCGCGGTGTACGGGTGCCTGTTCTTCGAGAACATGCGCATGCGGGTAGTGCCCGATATCGTGAAGCAGGGCGGAAGCAAGAAGCAGCCTGCATGTGTAATCATCGAAAACAAGCCCGTCTCCCTGCAAACTTTCCGCCAGGGGGTTGGTCAATATCCGCTGCAGAATGAGTTTCATGAGGTGATACACCCCGATCGAATGCTCAAAACGGGTATGGTTTGCTCCCGGATAAACCTGCTGGGCAAATGAAAGCTGTCTGATACCCTTCAGCCTTAGAAACGCGGGATGAGCAAGTATTCTTTTTAAGGGCGAATTGAGAGGAATATGGCCCCATACAGGCAACCGTATAAATCCCCCTTCTGAGCGGAAAAGAAAGTTATCGGAAATCATTAGGGGCAGTTCACTCATTAGATTGCAGACGTCGCGGGCCGCTCTTCTGTTTTCAGGTGCAGAGCACAGACTTTGCGGAAGTGATGGCCGTAAATGAACAGCGTTACAGCAAGAGAAAGCGACTGATGCTGCCTGAAAAGTGTCCAGATAAGCATTTTCCAGTAATGGAAGCGTTCTTCACCGATAACGCCGAGGAACACCATGGACCGGAAAAATGCCAGCAACTGCCCGGGACGGAACCGGGACCTGAACTTCGGAGGCTGATACTCGATCAAAAGCGTTTTTATCCTGCGGTAATAGTTTTTCGGTGAATAGAGGTAGTCCATCATATCTCTGTACCCTTTGCGCAGTGTCTCGATATCCATTTTTGGAACAATGTTCGTGGTATTATCGACATTATCCCCGTTGGAACTGTTCAGCAGTCGCCCTTCAGTCTGCATTCGTTCGTAGAGTCTCGTGCCGGGCAGGGCCTGAAGCAGTCCGACCATCGCCGTAACGATCCCGCTGTTCTGGATAAACTCGATTTGCTGCTGGAAAATCGACGGGGTATCGGTATCGAAGCCAACGATGAATCCTCCCTGTACTTCCAGGCCGGCCCGCTGGATCCTCTTGATGTTTTCGAGCATGTCCCTTGAAGTGTTATGCTGTTTGCCGCATGCTTCAAGGGCCGAGTGGTCGGGCGTCTCGATTCCGATAAAAACCTGATTGAAGCCTGCTCTGACCATGAGTTTCATGAGATCAGGATCATCGGCAATGTTGATCGAGCATTCGGTATAAAACTTGGTCATTGTTTTTTTCGACTCCTGCCACTCGATGAGTTTCGGCAGCAGCTCCCTTTTCAGGTATGACTTGTGCGCGATGAAGTTGTCGTCAACAAAGAATATACTTTCACGCCATCCTCTCTCGTACATTGCCTCCAGTTCCCTGATGATCTGTTCACTGGTTTTGGTCCTGATCTTGTGACCGAAAAGTGTCGTGACGTTACAGAAATCACAGCGGTATGGGCAGCCCCTTGAAAACTGTACAGCCATTGATGCGTATTTTTTCATGTCAACCAATTCCCATTGCGGAACCGGAGAGATGCCGACATCGGGAAAACTGTCCGAGCGATACTCTTTTTTCGGATTTCCCCGGGCAAAATCTTCAAGGAACAGAGGGAGCGTTACTTCCGCTTCGTTCAATACCAGGTGTTCAACTTCCGGAAAATGCTCCGGCTCGGATGTGAAGAGCGGGCCTCCTGCCACGATCTTCAGCCCTGCATTTTTACATCTGACTATGATCTGTTTCGCGGACTCTTTCTGTACACCCATTGCACTGACAAGGGCGATATCGGCCCATTCAATATCCTTTTGCGTCAGCTTGGAAACATTCAGATCGACCAGTCTTCTGCACCACTGTTGTGGCAGCATGGCTGATACCGTTAAAAGGCCGAGAGGAGGGAGAGATGCTTTTTTCCTTACAAATTTCAGAGCATGTTTGAAACTCCAGAACGTGTCAGGGAACTCAGGGTAGAGCAGAAGGATATTCATACCTGTGTCGATCATTTCAAAGGATGGAGCGCCGTGAGAGCTAAACTATTAAAAACCTCTGTAATATACTGTTTGTTCCTCAGGTGTGCATGAAAGATTCTGAAACATGGGCCGGCGATTGAGCGCTCAATAACGGTCAAGCGAGAATTTTTCGCCGAGATAAACTTTTCTTGCTTCAGAGTTTGCCGCGATCTCTTCCGGGGTTCCCTTTATGAAAATCCTGCCGTCGAACAGCAGGTAGGCGTGGTTGGTTATGGAAAGCGTCTCGTGAACATTATGGTCGGTGATAAGAACGCCTATGTTGCGTTTCACGAGCCCTTCGACGATTTCCTGAATGTCCTCGACTGCAATCGGATCGACGCCGGCGAACGGCTCGTCAAGCAGGATGAACTTCGGTTGCAGTGCCAGTGCGCGGGCAATTTCGGTTCGGCGCCTTTCGCCGCCTGAAAGCGAGTAGCCCATGCTTTTGCGCAGGTGGGCGATATTGAAGTCTTCGAGCATTTCTTCTGTTCTCTCCCACCGCTCGTTTTTCGACAGGCTCGTGAACTCAAGGACGCTGAGAATATTATCTTCTACGGACATTTTTCTGAACACCGAAGCTTCCTGTGGAAGGTAGCCGATACCCAGCCGGGCTCGTTTGTACATCGGAAGGCCGGTGATATTCTGTTCGTCGAGAAACACCTCTCCCGCGTTCGGCCTGACAAGCCCGACGATCATGTAGAACGTGGTTGTCTTGCCTGCTCCGTTCGGCCCCAGAAGTCCGACAATCTCACCCTGCTTCACTTCCAGGGTAGAGCTTCCGACAACTTCGCGTTTGTTGTAAATCTTTTTCAGCCCGTTACAGCTCAGAGTCGATACCATGCCGTTGCCTGCCATAGGTTTTCTGTTCCTTCCTGTCAACTGTTATGAATGTAGTCTATCCTTCAATATAAGCGATTCCTGCGATGTTCATGGGTGTACTTGAGGCAAGGGCAACTATAGGGCACTTCTATTGGTCTGTCACACGCCATGCGCGGATTTCAGGAACGTTTGGTGAAATGTTATATTTCTGTCTATACTGGACAGAATGAAGCAAAAGAAGGATGAAATATGGAGAGCTGGCAAATACAGAAAGCGAAAAATCATTTCAGTGAGCTTGTCAGGAACGCTCTTGAAAAAGGTCCTCAAACCATTACGCGTCACGGCAAACCGGAAGCTGTTGTGCTGTCAATACGGGACTATAAAAACCTGATGAAAAAGCAGGAGTCACTGACAGAGTTTTTCAGAAAGTTTTCGCTGAAAGGAGTCGACGTAGAGTTTGAAAGAACAAAAGATGCAGGCAGGGAGGTTGAGTTATGAGTTACCTGTTGGATACCTGCATCATTTCCGAGCTGGTACGCCCTTCGCCTGATAATTCGGTTTTGCGGTGGATAGATTCCCGGAATGAATTCGATTTGTACCTCAGTGTCCTGACTCTCGGAGAAATTCAGAAAGGGATTGCTAAACTGTCTTCTGGCAAAAAGAAATCATTATTGGCAGCATGGTTGAAAGACGAGCTTGTGGTCAGGTTTGAAGAAAGAATCATCCCTGTTAACAGCGGTGTAGCGATGATGTGGGGCACGATGCTTGGAAAAGCCGAAAAAAACGGTCAGCCGCTTTCGGCCATTGACGCCCTGATCGCAGCAACTGCAAAAATGTATGATTTGGTTGTTGTTACCAGAAATGTCCGCGACATGGAGGTAAGCGGTGTCGATATTCTCAACCCTTGGGAGGCACCATAGAGTGTTTGACGATGATTTGTATAAGTTAGTTATGAACGTCCCTCTTATTCCATCTCAAGCGTGTAGCTGGTTTATTGCAGCGAAAAGAATAATTTAGTAGCACACTCTGTTTTTCTGGTTGTTTAGCAGTGTGGGGATTTTTCTTTTTTTGCGTTGGGATAGGATGCGGGGCGTGTGAGGTCATAAAAGGGCATCAATAGTTGTGTTTTTCTATATTTCAGTGTAAGTGTATAATTAGACAATGCAGGAGACACATGATGGCAGCAACTGTAAAAAGAATAGAGCAAGAGATAATGAGTCTTTCTATGGAAGAGCGCGCTTTTCTTGCTGATCGACTTCTTAGCTCGTTGGACCGTGAGGTTATGACCGAGATCGATGCTGCATGGGTAGCTGAAGCAGAGCGTCGTTATGCGGAGTACCAAGCTGGAAAAAGGACACCTGTTTCTGCGAAAGATGTCCTCGAAGAAGCAGATCGTATGCTCAAATGAGCAGCGTAGTATTTGACCCTGGTGCTCGTTCAGAATTTCTTGCGTCTGTTGAGTATTATGAAGAATGTCAGGCGGGATTAGGTCGCCGTTTCCGTGAAGCTGTGGAAATGGCTTGTAAACTCTATAGGAACCGCTCCTTTTCGTTACCGCGTACTCCACACGCCTTTTAGGCGTTGTCTTATACCGAAGTTTCCCTATGCCATAATCTCGAACCCGATTTCATTCTGGTCATTGCGGTGGCACATGTCAAGCGCAAGCCGGGATACTGGAATGATCGTATTGAGAGGTATGGGTAAGATGGGAAGAGCATCTGAATGATTTGTTTCGCAAAAACAACGGTGACAGAGTCTCGATCGGAGGTCGAGTGGTTACCTATCTGTCAGGAGTAATAATGATATGAGGACATCTCTGTTAATTTGTTTCGCACTATGATTACTTCGTTGGTCGGTGCTCGAAATCTTCATTCCAACTTGTCGGGGCTCCGGTTTTTCTGGCTCCGTCCGCCTTGTACTCACGGCGCTCACGACAATTCATAGAGGTGCCCATGATTAATGCATGGATTATAGAGGAGTAACGACATGATCGTTAGATCACGGGATGGAAAAAGAAAGCGTTTCTTTGGCGTTGACTTCATAGTGCTTTCGCATGGCCCAGAGTCCATGGTCACCAAGATGCTATACAAGCTTGAGGATAACATTCCGTTTCACAGCCATCCACATGAGCAGAGTGGCTATGTGCTGAGTGGAAAATACAGAATCAGGTTTTCTGAATATGACCAGGAAATTGGTCCGGGAGATTCATACTCCATCCCGGCCAATGTGGAACATAGCATTGAAATCATTGATGCAGGAGAGATAGTGGATTTTTTTGCCCCGCCAAGAGAAGATTATCTGGAGGCAGAACGCCAGTAGTAAGAGGGATGAGGCGTTCATAACTATTTGAAGGTACCGAAAAGATTTCTTTTAGATATCGTCAGGGAAAAGGTGAATTTTCTTGGTTGTTTCGACTGAGGTGGCAAAATTGTCGCAGTGGCCCGAAGAAAAGAGGTTTATGCAGAATGGCCGGGTCACATAAACAAGCAAGGATACTACAATGATCGACCTGCAAATTGAAGAAAAAGTTGTACTGATAACCGGTGCAAATCATGGCATCGGTGCGGCAGCGGCCAGGGCCTTTGCTGCTCAAGGAGCGAAGGTTTTTCTTACATATTTTCGGGAACCCTGTGAGCATACTCCGGCAGAGTTAGAAAGCGCACAAGCGTCAGGTAAGGGAGGTGTTTTACTCTATCGAGCCAATCAGCAGCAGACGGCAGAGTCGGTTCTGGAGTCGATATCTTCATTTGGTGGAACAGCAACGGCAAAAGAAATAGACTTATCAGACACTCCTAACATCCCCTTCCTCTTCAATTATTGCGAAAATACGCTTGGTCCGGTTGACATCCTGGTAAACAATCATACCTACTGCGCTCTCGATACTTTCGACCCGGCAATGGAGACCACTGAAGGATTCGGTATTCACACGATAACAGCAGATGACATCGATGTAAACTGCGCGATCAACACACGCTCTTATGCGCTCATGATGTCCGAATATACACGTCGGTTTCTGGAGCGGGAAGCTGAAACAGGACGTATTATAAACCTGAGTACTGACGCTGCCCATGCCCATGGATCCAATGTCAGCTATGCCGCGAGCAAACATGCGATAGAGTCTTACAGCCGTTCCGCAGCAGTTGAATTAGGCAGATACGGAATCACTGTCAATATAGTTGCCCCCGGTCCGATACAGACAGGTTATCTGACTCCCGAAGAAGAGACTCATATTGCTGCCAACACTCCGCTGCGCCGTATCGGTAAGCCCGAGGATGTTGCCGATGTGGTTGTTTTCCTTGCATCTGAACAAGCGCGCTGGCTGACCGGACAACTCATATATGTCGG